>JAGWBA010000008.1:0-1197 GCA_021296215.1 Flavobacteriales bacterium | reverse complement strand
TAAGCATGCTTGAAAACTGGATTACGCCGCATGCGCGGCTTGATCCGACGGGGTGGCATTCAAAGAATCATCAACGCGTTATCTCCGATGCTTTTTATTTTCTCAGAGGCTGCTCAAGCTAGCTTGGCAGACCTCCAGAAAATAAAAAGGCCGTACTGATAGTGTGGCGCGTTGGTGATTCTTTGTGGGTAATACTGGATTCGAACCAGTGACCTCCGCCCTGTCAAGACGGTGCTCTAAACCAACTGAGCTAATTACCCGGATAGAGGTTGGCAAAGATAAAGGTTTCGGACAATTAAGAATTCAGAATCAAAAATTAAGAATTCATTCTCGTACCTTTGCCGTTCCTTGGCCCCGTAGTAGAATGGATACTACGTAGGTCTCCGGAACCTAAGATCCAGGTTCGATTCCTGGCGGGGCCACAACTTATGGAGTAATCTAAAGCAAAGTCTGGCAAACTATCTGATTGTCAGGCTTTTCTTTTTTTACAGGCTTCAGTTCAACGCAACCTAAAGCAATAGAAGCAACACAAAACAGACACAAATCGGATACACGAAATTTCCTGTAGCCAATTGGTACGCTCTTTTGCTTCATTCTTCATTCTTCATTCTTTTACGTTTTCAAGACCCTACGTGTCACCGTAACTTTGTGATAATCAAAAATGTAGGAAATGAAAACGCTTATTTATCCAAGAAAGTCAACCGACGGTATGTCGGTCTTGTATTGTCGATTAGTTCACACTGGAAGAAGAGAAACCTTCTCAACCAGCATCAAAATAGATACAAAAAATTGGAATCACGCCAAGCAGGTGATTACTGGAAGCACGGCTGAACCCAAAAGAGCCAAACTAAGTCTCGAAAGATTAAAAGGCCGTATACAACGGGAAGAGGATAAGCTCAGGTTCGAAGGTAATTTTAGTTTGAGGAAGCTAAAAAACGTGTTGATTGGAAGAGACGACGATACTGTAATGTTTCTTGAGGAATTCGAAAACTTCATAAAGTTGCAAAAATCGCGGCAAAGTGACCCACTTAGATCGCGTGAAAGTGACCCACTTAGACCGCGGAAAGTGATCCACCTGGATCGCGTGAAAGTGATCCACCCGGATCGCGTGAAAGTGATCCACCTGTTCATAACTTTTCTTCATAAGCATCGTCGGGGTTTAGCTTCGTAGGAAAACCTACATGCTACGGCCGAATA
>JAGWBA010000007.1 GCA_021296215.1 Flavobacteriales bacterium | reverse complement strand
TCGTCAGTAGTAGACGTCTTTATAGTTTATATGTATTAAATCGCACGTTCACTTGCGATTTAATACAGTACCTTTTTTTAGTTTAGCACCAAACCCATTACCTCATGAAAAGAATCTTACTCTTTGCCTTGACTTTAATAACAACGGCAACAATGGCCCAGACGAATGCTCGCGGAGATGAGCGTCCTGCTATCGACCGACTTTTTGACTTTTACGATGGAAAGGATAGTATTCTCGTTAAGAATGACAACGGGCAAATTTGGGTGACGTTACATCGGCAGTATAATATGGAAGGCTTGCCCTTATCCATGACCGCTGAAATTGCTTCTGAGAATATTCCAGCGCTGTCAGAGATCGTGGTCGACCTTTATCACAAAAGAATCTCGGAAGGATTTGAAGCGGAAATGACCCATCCGTACACCGAAAAGATGCTACAACGAGAAATGATGGATGGTTGGACGATTGAAGTCTCTATGCAGCGGGGATCTGAGCACTTTGTCGTCAAGGGGCAACGCGATTGGGCGGAGCCAACGTCCATGATGTCGATTTACCAAATTCACATCTCATTCATCGATTGGGAGTGCCGCAGCGGAGAGCGTGTGGCAGAGTTCGATTTTTAATTCGGCGCCTTGAAAGTAGCTATTCTCGGGGCGAGTTATTTGCAGCGCCCTCTTGTTGAGCGAGCCAAAGAGCTCGGTCATACTACCTCTGTTTTTGCTTGGCGCGAGGGAAGTGTAGTTGACGATATTGCGGATCACTACTATCCGGTTTCCATTTTAGATAAGGAAGAGATTCTTCGCATTTGTCGTGAAATGGAGATCGATGGAATTGTTACTATCGCAACGGATATTGCCATGATGTCGGTCAACTATGTGGCGGCAGAATTGGGTTTGATTGGCAATTCCGTGGCGAGCACTTTAATCTCTACCGATAAATTCGAAATGCGGAAGGCTTTGCAGGCCGCCGATATCCCATGCCCACGATTTTACTTTTTTGAGCGCCCTGATTTCGATGGACAGCGACACATCATCGATTTTCCGGTAATCGTGAAACCAACGGACCGATCAGGGAGCCGCGGCGTTACGAAAGTGGAGAGATCGGAACAAGTCAACGATGCCATATCCAAGGCATTGACCGAGTCCATTCAAGGGCGTGTAATACTCGAGGAGTTCATCGAAGGGCGCGAATTTAGCGTAGAAACCATCTCCTACCGGGGAAAGCATATTCCATTGGCCATAACGGATAAAGAAACGACAGGGGCGCCATACTTTGTAGAAACGGCTCACCACCAGCCTGCAGATATCTCCCGGGAGGTAGAGGAAAAAATATTTACGGCTACCCTGCAAACGCTTGATGTCTTGGGAATAGAGAACGGGGCTGGCCACACCGAAGTGTTTTTAACTGACAACGGTGAAGTGCGAGTGGTTGAAGCTGCGGGCCGGATGGGCGGCGAATTCATCGGTTCTCACATGGTTCGCCTATCGACCGGATACGATTTCATAGGTAACGTCATTAAAGTGGCATTGGGACAGGAACCCGACCCGGCCCCTGGTCACTATAAGGCATTTTCCGGGGTGTACTACGTGTTGCCTGAACCTGGACGTATTAGTCGAATTGAAGACCGTGGCGAACAGTATCCTGAGGTGGTTGAAACCGTTCGGATCAAGGGCGTGGGAGAGATCGCACCCGTGCTCCTTGACGGTGCAGGAAAACGATCCGGGCTATTCGTATACCGTTCCGACCATCGTTGGCGCATTGACGATCCGGGCTCAATACTTAGTTTTGTAACTGAATAGGTAAATTGCCGAAATGAATTCGAGTAGCCCCGTATATTCAGTTGTAATTCCAGTGTATAATAGCGTTCAGTCGCTTGAAAAGCTCTGCGGCCGATTGGAGGCTGTGTTTTCGAGCATGGGAGACTCTTTTGAGATCGTTTTTGTCGATGATTGCAGTCCAAATAGAGAAACCTGGCCAAAGCTCGAGGATCTGTGCAATAGAGATTACGTGCGGGCCGTAAGGTTTAGCCGGAACTTTGGGCAACAACCCGCGACCATTTGTGGACTCGAAAAAGCGCGGGGCTCGTGGGTGATCACCATGGATGATGATGGACAGCACGCTCCCGAAGACATACCAAAACTGCTCCGTCAAAAGCAGCATGATGTGGTGATCGGCGAGCTGCGTGAAAAGAAGCACAACCTAAGAAAGCGCATTTTGAGTCGTATCAAAGGTCGTTTCGATCGCATTATTCTCGATAAGCCCAGAGATTTAAAGCTCTCTGCCTTTCGTTTGATCAACCGCAACACGGTTGATGGGATGTTGAAGCTTAAGGAAACACCGTACCCCTTTATTCCGGCCATGATGTTCTACGTAACCAAGGATGTCGTTGGCGTATCCGTTGATCACTTCGAACGAACTGAGGGCACTACAGGCTACACTTTCCGGAGTATGCTGCGGCTTTTCCAGAATCTCTTGATCAATAACTCAAGTCTTCTATTGCGTTACATCGGAAACCTCGGTGTGAGCATTGCGGCATTGAGCTTTTTATTTTCCGCCTACCTCGTATTTCGCAAGCTATTCATGGATATTGTGGCTCCCGGTTGGACTTCCGTGATGGTGACCGTGTTGTTCATCGGCGGACTCATACTCTTTAGTCTGGGCGTTATAGGGGAATACCTCATTCGCATCATCAATACCGTGGAACGCCGTCCTATTTACCTGATTCGCGATGAAAGGGGCAATACGGACGAGGCATGAAGCACGTGTTGCTCACCGGTATGGCTCGATCGGGCACCACCTTGCTCGATAAATACCTGGGGAATCACCCCGATGGAGCGATCGCTTCACAGCCTTTGCCCTTGTTTTTTATAAAGCTCAAGAAGGCGTTTTACGCTTCCATTGGGCATCCTGAAGGCTATTACGTCCTCAGTCATTTATTCGGCGAATCGCGATACACCCCGCAAGACTTGTCCGCGTTCTTACTGGCGTTCAAATGTCCGGAAGAAATGTTGAAGAAGGTTTTCGCGAATACTTCCAATTACGGTGGGCAGTACAGGAAATACGAGAATCCAGATGCATTGGCAGCCGAATTGCAGGGGCATTCTCCGGCCCGCACCCTGGAGCTTTTATTGACCAAGATATTCCCAGGTGCTTATAAATTTCGGGGATTAAAGGAGATCTACGTTGAGGAATTCGTTCCGTACTTCCTAGCGGAAGGATGGTCATGCGCCGTCGTTGTTCGCGACCCTCGAGACGTGTTGGCATCAATGAATAAAGGGCAGGGGAGTGCGTACACCGGAACCGTAAAACCCACCCTGTTCAATATCCGCAACTGGCGAAAATCGATCCGTTTCCACTTAATGCCCGGGGTGTATGGTTTGCAATTCGAGGCATTGGTACAACGTGCCGAAAAAGAGCTGTCGGACCTTGTGCATGAGCTATCGGGCCGCGAGGCCCAGAAACACTGGATTCCCGAAACGTTGAAGGACGAATACGGAAACCCGTGGAAGGCGAACTCGTCCTTTAATTCTGAATCGTCCGAAAAGCCTACGGAAATGAGGAAACTTCGGCCCGAACAAACGAGCTTTATAGAGGCCTATTCATACGACGAAATGTTGCAATTGGGCTATTGGCCCGAGCAAATTACGAGGCGTCCAAATTCGATCGACGATCTTCCTCTGAACGATCCGTTCGAGGTCAATGACGAGCGACTCAGTGCTTTATACAGCAATACAGAGCGGGAACGCGAGCGCGAATGGACTGAGATGGCAGGCCGAGGCTAGGACTTACTCCTTGCTTTTCTTCCTCATTTTATCGAGTAATGCGCCTGTCGACTGTTTCGTGACTTCCTTGTATTTAATGAAGTCTTCTTTACTCAAGAGCGACTGAACCTTTGAGTCTTTTTCGCCCATGAGCTTGTTCATTTGCTCCATTGTACCGCTTTCGACGATCTTGTCGGCAGCCTTGAAGAACTCATTGTGGATGTCGGTCATTTTGGCGACCTGTTCATCGGACATATCGATCTTGGAGGCCAGCTGCTCCATGAGCATGTCGGTTTGTTTTCCGGGGTCGATTCCCATGCTGTTCATTGAGGGTATTTGGGCGAATAGGGCAGTAGAAGCCAGTGCTAAGGTGAGGGTAAGGAATAATTTCTTCATGGTTGGTATACTTTAGAGTGAGTAAGATACTCAAAACGTTCGATCTTTTGCGAGGGAAAGTTCGACCTTGTGTATGGCTTGCTCGATCTTAGGGAAGGTGTTCGCAATGGTTTCGCTGAGCTCAAGGCTTAATCCGGCGTAATCCTTTACCGATACGGCAATAAGGAACATGTTGGGCAATTGATCGATCAGGGTGAGGGAAGTGATGAGGTCTTTGAGCCCAATTTCGTGGGTGCTCATGGTCGATGGGAAATCGCGGTATCCGCTGGGCTTGATGAGCCTAACGGTACCTTCGGGACGATCGTCCAAGGTGGCATCGATCAAGATCACGGGGTCGTGCTCAATTAAGTGCTCCATGAGGTGGAATCCGCCTGTACCGCCGCCGAGGAAGTCGAATTGCGGGAACAATCCGCTTTTCTCGAGATGGGCTACAGCTTGGCAACCCACGCCTTCATCGCCCATGAGTGAATTCCCGACCCCGAGAATCAATCCTTTACTCATGGTTACAATCTTCTTTTTCGAGGCAGTCTTCCTCAATGAATTTCCATCCACCTCCCATACTCGAGATTTCCCCGTGTCCTTCTACGTAGTCGTGGTAGAACACCAAGTAAACGTGGATAATGATGAAGATCACGAAGGCCCACATGGCCACGTGGTGAACTTGCCGGGTTATTATATCACCTCCGAGTACGCCCGTTACCCAATCCAACAACTGTGGAAACCACGAAGGACTCATACTGCTGTACAAGGCAAAACCAGTCAATACCATCAAGAGCATCAATACAAATAGCATGAAGTAGGAGAAGCCCGCCAGAGCATTGTGGTCTATAGCGAAGTGTTGTTTGTTCTTTTTTAGCAGAACGTCCATCTGGATCACCTTCACCAGATCTTTCCAAAAAGCCTTGTTCATGCTGATGAAATTCTCCCACCTCTCGTATTTGTTGCCCGCGAACATCCAATACATCCTAAAGGCGAATCCGACCGTAAAAATGTAGGCCGATGCGAAGTGAATGAATCGGACCGTTCCGAACCAGTAGCCAAAGCTAGCTTCTTGCCCTTGCTGAATAGCGGGCGGATTCGCCATAATCAAACCAGTGACGATCAACACAATGATCGCCGGTGCATTGATCCAATGGAAGAATCGAATGGGCAAGGAAAAAACATATACCCTGCGCATGACCTTGTGGTCCAACTCTGCTTTCTGTGCGGCTCTAGCTCCTCTCATGATCAGAATATTTCGAGTTCGTGGTCGTATTCATTTCCCTGATCGTCGTACAAATGCACTGCACAGGCCATACAAGGATCGAAGCTGTGCAGCGTTCGGAATATCTCGACCGGTTGCTCCGGATCGGCAACCGGAGTGCCTAATAAGGCCTCTTCGTACGAGGAACGTTGGCCAGCGGGGTCCCGGGGCGATGAATTCCAAGTTGAAGGAACTACGAGCCGGTAGTTCTTGATCTTTTGATCTTCGATCACGATCCAGTGTGCCAGTGCTCCAAGGGGGGCTTCCATGAGGCCAACGCCTTTTGCTTCTGCCGGCCAGGTGTCCTTCTCGAACTTCTCGGTGTTCGCCATGCGCTCATCGCCGTTCTTGATGTTCGAAAAGAGGTTGCCCATGAATTCGAGCCCCCAATCCGCGGTCAATTTCGTTTCGATCACACGCGCAGCTGTTCTGCCAAGTGTTGAGAACAAGGCTGTAGCCGGCACGTCCAATTTTGCAAGTACCGCATTTACATTTTCGACGAATTCCTCTTTTCCACTGGCATAGCCTACCAGCACGCGGCTCAATGGCCCAACTTCCATAGGTTTTCCTTTCCACTGAGGAGTTTTGACCCAGCTGTATTTTCCGTCGACATTCAAGTGCTCGTAAGGAGGCTTGGGTCCGGTGTAATTCATAGTGGATTCACCTTCCCATGGGAACTTGCCGACCTCGTCGCCATCAGAGTAACTGTACCGGCTGTGTTTGATGAATTCTTGAATTTCGTCGTGGTCGCGCGCATCGACCTCGTGGACTTTGCTCAGGTCGCGGTCTAAAATTATACCACGAGGAAACTTAAAGCTACTTACATCACCATACCCTCGGGTAGGGAGGTCACCGTACGCGAGGTAGTTGGATAGCCCGCCGCCGATTCCACCCAAATCAAGGTAATAGGGAGCAACGGCCAAAATGTCGGGGATGTATACGTTGTTGACGAATTCTTTTGCCTCTACCAGCAACTGACGCACGTATGCAAGTCTTTCGGCATTTAAGGCGTTGGCCTCGTTGGTGTTTATTGCGAAGGCCATGCCTCCGACCAAGTAGTTCGGGTGTGGATTCTTTCCTCCAAAAATGGCGTGGATCTTCACGATCTCTTTTTGCCATTCAAGGGCTTCGAGGTAATGAGCAACTCCGATGAGGTTGATCTCCGGCGGAAGTTTATAGGCGGGGTGTCCCCAATAGCCATTCGCGAAAATCCCCAATTGGCCGCTGTTCACGAATGTTTGTAGGCGCTTTTGAACATCACTGAAGTATCCCGGACTCGACTTTGAGTGATTTGAGATGCTCTGTTGAATCTCCCTCGTCATCTTCGAATCGGTTTTAAGTGCGCTAACCACGTCGACCCGGTCCAAGGCATGTAAATGGTAGAAGTGGATCACGTGATCCTGCATGTATTGGGCAGTTTCCATGATATTCCGCACCAATTCGGCATTTGGTGGAATCACTATTCCCGGGGCGTCTTCAACCGCTCGGCACGACGTCAGCGAATGCACCGTAGTACAAACACCGCATACTCGGCCTACGAAGACCCAGGCGTCTCGTGGATCTCGGCCCTTGAGGATCTCTTCAAGCAGCGGAACCATGGTTCCGGAACTGTACGCGTCTACTACTTTACCGTCCTTTATTTCAACTTTGACCCGTAGGTGACCATCGATACGGGTTACTGGGTCTATGGCTAATCGTTCTGACATGGCCTGAGTTTTTATTTATTATCGCCTTCCAACCTTCCGTCGTCGACGGTGTCTTTGATGATCATTGCCTTTTGAATGTTCGTGGCTATGGCGTGAGTCAAGACGCCGGCTCCAACCGCAGCTCCGGCTATGGCACCGATCTTATCGGCATTGCTTTCAATTCCAAATCCCGGGAAGCTGCTTATTCGCTCGTAGAATGGCCCATTGTCCCAGAAATTATCTTCATTACAACCGATGCATCCGTGTCCTGATTGAATAGGGAAACTAACCCCGTTATTCCACTGCATAACCCCGCAGGCATTGTAGGTTACCGGACCTCTACAGCCGAGCTTGTATAAGCAGTAGCCCTTTTTAGCATTTTCATCGTCGAAGCACGTATTGGTTCCGCCCGCTATGGAGGCCATTTTAGGGGCAGCAGATAATAAGATACAGGGGTTTTTAACGGCCGGACACGTATGCACGATCATGGGCACCGATGAGTATCTGCTCATCGCGAAGAAATTCAACGCACCTATCGAGATCTCGGGTTTTGAACCCGTAGACCTGCTCCGCGGTATCTTAGAGCTCGTTAAAATGCTCTAAGCGGGTCAGTCATCGGTCGAAAACGCCTACGCTCGCGTGGTTCGATTAAATGGTAATCCCGAAGGGCAGGCTATTCTCGATGAGGTTTACGAGCGTATTGACAAGGAGTGGCGCGGAATAGGATCCATCATAAAAAGGGGCTTGGGTATCGCCCCGAAATACGCACGGTACGATGCCGAAGAAAGACTCTCCCTCACTGAAGAGGAAAGCACGGGAAGCAATGGTTGCATCGCCGGGGAAGTCTTACGCGGAAATAGAAAACCGCTCGATTGCCCCTTCTTCGGGAAAGGCTGTACTCCTTTGAACCCCATGGGCACCCCCATGGTCAGTAGCGAAGGAGCTTGTGCCGCCTACTATAACTACCACAGCGAAGAAAGCCATGTCTAGCCATCTACGTTTTTCACTTAACTGCCCGTTGCCCGAACTCAATTTCGACACCATCACCCTCGGCCACGGAAGTGGCGGCTTATTGACCAATCGGCTGCTCGATTCCGGCGTGTTCCGCATTTTCGACAACGAACAACTGCAACAGCGTCACGACGGGGTTTTACTGCCTACGGCAGGAAAGGTGGCTTTTACCACCGATAGTTTCGTTGTGAGCCCGCTATTTTTTCCTGGCGGCAACATTGGTGACCCGGCCGTTCACGGCACGGTGAACGATTTGGCCAGGTGTGGCACTCGTCCTCAGTATTTGTCCTTGGCGTTCATTCTTGAAGAAGGCCTCCCGCTGGCCGATTTTTGGGAGACATTGCTCACCATCGACAATGCCGCTGAAAAGGCTGGGGTTCAGGTGGTCACGGGTGATACCAAGGTCGTTGATCGGGGTACGGGCGATGGGATCTTTATAAATACCACCGGTATAGGTGAGGTGTTGCGCGGAGCCGATATCGATCACCGTAGAATAGAGGATGGCGACGCTATCATCGTAAGCCACAGCATTGCCCATCATGGAATGGATATTATGTTAAAACGTGAAGGTTTGGAATTCGACGCGGAGATCGAAAGTGACTCGCGAGCCGTTCATCGCGCCGTTGAGGCGCTGATCGGTAAACTGGGGAATGATGTAAAGCTCTTGCCCCAACCCGTGGAGGGGTGGCAACGGTGCTGAATGAGATCGCCGGACAGGTGCGGTTGGGGATTGACCTGGATCATGCTGTTATTCCGGTCGATGACGTGGTCAAGAGTGCCTGTGAGGTCCTCGGACTCGATCCGCTGTACGTGGCGAATGAAGGGGTTTTCATTGCGGTTGTTTCGGCCGATCGGGTCGATTAGGCTTTGGAATTATTGCGTCAACGGCCCGAAACTTCGAGGGTCGCTCACATTGGGGTGTTTACCGACGAGCATCCCGGCAAGGTGATCATGAGCAGTGGAATAGGGGGGCGACGAGTGATCAATATGTTGGCCGGGGAGCAGTTGCCGAGGACTTGCTAAACGGGTTCGGCAGCACCATCTGTTGTACTCGGATTGAATTTTCTATATCTTCATATCTGTATTGACCCTTAAACCGCTCTCACTATGAAACGAGTTTTATTTACCCGAGCCTTTACTTTGGCCGTATTCGCATTGGGCTTTTTAACAACCATTGCCCTGGCTTCGTGCGGGGGTGGAGCATCTGAAAGTAATGCCGAAGAAGACGCTACGGAAGAAATGATGGATGCCGAAGATTCTTCGGAATCGGCTCATGAACATCCGGCCGGTGAACATCCATCGGGAGATATGGATGGCGATTCTGAAGACGAAATGGAGGAAGCCGACGACGAATCCGATAGGTAAGATCGACGGAAACTATTGTTTAGCTCCGGTTTGAGATTCCCTTTTACGCGTAAAGGTGAAGGTTGTTTCGACCTGTTGCTTACGCCCCTCCATTTCAAAGATGGGGTACGCGAGGAAGAGGATTTTTCCGTCTATAGGAGCGGGGTTCACCACGAGATCACGCCCGTGAGAGAATTCAATGCGATTGGCCGGATGATGGCCGAAATAATAGGTTGCCAGCGCCGTGTACTTATTGGCTTCGCTAATGTCGACGGGCCACCATTTACCCTCGGCATAGAACTCTGCCCAACAGTGGTAGCCGTTGACGCCACCATCGTTGCGGTCACTGGGTATGGCTGCTCCTATGGCAAACCGAGCCGGGATTCCGACTGAGCGGGCCAAAGAGATGAAGAGCGAATGGAACTCCGTGCAGTTGCCCGACTTGGCGTCGCAGGCGAAATTGGCGTCTCCGGTTCCGTAGGTGCCTTGTTTGGCATAACGCATATTGTCTATGATGTAATCGTACAGCGCACGTGCTTTTACCAAGTTATTTTGACCTCTCTCATCGGCCAGGACCGAGTCGGCAATAGCAGCGAATCGTCCGCCCGTAGGCAATAAGGCCGACGATCCTAAATAATTATCAGCGTCATCGCTCGCATCGGAATAGGCCGTTTTTTCACGACGCACGACATCGTAATCGAGTCGAAGCTCCTTGCCGCTGTCGCTCGGTCCAAATTCAAAGTAGAAGATGGCGTTACCGTACCTTTGGTCTTCGATTTCCATATAATTTCCGGTGAGCTTAGAATGAGTTAGAGTAACCTTTTGCCAGCGGTCCGTTTTTGGCACGGGGATCCACATGCGGGCCGATTCCTTGGTCTCGGGGAGCACGACTGAGTACTGAAAAGTAAACTGGTCTTCACCTTCGATTACTCCAAGCAAGTCATTGCTGGCACCTTTTACCGGCACTTGTCCCCAGGTTTTATCTGCTTTTTGTCTCCAGGTATAGAAAGGTTTTCCGTTGAGTTTGTGCACTGTGGTTTGAGTGACTTCCATGTTTCCGGGTTCGCCTTTCAAAAAGAAATCGACATCGTACACATCTCCGGTACTATCCGCAAGGTCCACGCATGCAAAGAACTCACCGGGGCTTAATACGGACAAGTACTCGGTGTGGACGCGTACGAGGTGCATATCGAGATCGAGCGTGTCGTCCTGTAGGTGAAATAAACCGTCGCCGGCCTCTGTTTGCGCGGCAATGTATTTGCGAATGCCCGCTTCGACGTCGGCGATGGTGGTTTTAACGGGCCGAACTTTTTCAATCTTCTCCGCGTTCTTTTGGCCTGTAGGGCCACATGCGACCAAGCCAATAACCAACGATAAAGCTAAAAGACCTGTAGCCCGGTAGTTCATAGACATTATTTTCCGATACACCTCATAGTGGGTTTTTATGAGGCCTCAACACGCTTGTAGTCTAAGATTTAGCGTCTAAAAGTGCGCAACAAACCAGCAGCAGGTGCCAATTTTGGCGTTTTGTAGCGCAACACATAAGCAACACCAAAGAACGGTAAAACGAAGATAATTCTTTTTTGTAAATGATTGGTTTTGGTGATCGATTTTAGATCGGGGAGGGGTGCTCAGGTTCTGTGTAGGGATAGCAGAATTTGGTTTTTTTACATGAACTCACAAGGGATTAGTTCCAACTATTCTAAAATTTCGAATAGCTCGATTTTCAGACTGGAGGCTTTTTATTGATTCTTTTAGATTTCAATGGTTGAATTAAGTTCAAATGGGTTAGATTTGGTGAATTACTGACAAGTCTCATTATGTATATGGAGAGCTTATTTGGAAATATGGTGCGGGCGTTGAGAAAGGATAGCGGTTTGATGCAACGAGAAGTGGCAGCTTTCTTGGAAATCGACTCACCCATGTTGAGTAATATAGAGCGGGGAGAGCGTAAAGCACGAAGAGAGTGGATTCCAAAGTTTGCTGAATTATTTAAAGCAGATGAAGACCGGTTGCTCACAGCTTGGCTTGCCGACAAAGTACAAGAGCTGATCCAAGGCGAGAATGTTGCTAAGGATACTATCAAAGTTGTCGCAAAAAATATGGGTTTATCGTTGAAATGAGGGAGAACCAACTCGAAATATTTAAAACAGAAAATGATCAAATCATTGTCCAGGTAAGATTTGATAATGACACGGTTTGGCTAAGTCAAAAGCAGATGTCGGAGCTTTTGATAAGGACTCTGATACGATTGGTCTTCATTTGAAAAATATCTTTTCCGACCAGGAGCTTGATGAAAATTCAACTACCGAGCTTTTCTCGGTAGTTCAGAAGGAGGGGAAGAGGAATGTGAAAAGAAACATCAGGCATTACAACCTAGACGCCATAATTTCAGTTGGTTACAGGGTGAATTCAAAACGTGGTACTCAATTCAGACAGTGGGCCACTCAACGCCTAAAAGACTATCTGATTGAGGGCGTAGCTATCAACGAAAGACGATTAGCCCAAAAGAACAAAGAAATTCAGGTGCTCCACGATGGAATTCGGATTTTAAGCAGAGTCATTGAAGAACAAGCCTCTGATAATAAAAGCTTTGCCTGGTTGCAACAATTCAGCATAGGCTTGCAGCTGCTCGATGACTACGATCATGAGCGCTTAGATGATAAAGGTCTAAACACCAAGCAGGCTAGTTATCCTGATTTAGAGGCCTATATAGTTTTAGTGAATCAAATGCGAGAAGAATTTCACTCGGATGTTTTTGGTAAGGAAAAGGACGGTGGATTTTCCAGTGCAATAAATCAAATACGGCAGGGCTTTGGTGATCAGTGTGTATCCCACCATTGAAGAGAAGGCGGCCATGCTCCTATACCTCATTGTTAAGAACCACGTATTTGTAGATGGCAACAAGCGTATTGCTGCCGCTTGCTTTTTATTGTTTTTAGAAGAAAACGACTTGCTGCACATTAATAACGGCCAGACGATCATTAGCAATGAGGCATTGGCTAGCTTGACCTTGTTTGTGGCCGCCGGTAAGGCCGATGAAATGGAAACCGTTAAAAGGTTATTAGTGAGTGTTTTAAATAGAAAAATGAAACTATAAATATTCATGTTTGAACAGACTTTTAAGAATATAGACGACATACTCCACAAAGATGCAGGTTGTGGAAGTGAACTAGATTATGTGGAGCAAACCTCTTGGGTGTTATTCCTGAAATACTTGGACGACTTGGAACGTGACCGAGCCACTTCTGCTGAACTCACAGGAAAATCCTACACCCCAATAATTGACCGGGAATACCAATGGAGTATTTGGGCTGCTCCCAAATTGGCTAATGGAAATGGTTCGACTAAGCTCACCACAAGAATTGATCACAACGCCCAGACAGGAGACGACCTTTTGGACTTTGTAAACGGCAAGCTTTTTCCCTACCTCAAAAAGTTCAAACTGTATGCCGAAAATGCCGATACCATTAAATACAAGATTGGCGAGATTTTCAGCGAATTGAAAAACCGCATCCAAAGCGGCTACAATTTACGTGAAGTGATTAACCGCATTGACGAGTTGCGTTTCCGAACCCATGCAGAGAAACACGAAATGAGCCATCTGTATGAAGACAAAATCAAAAACATGGGCAATGCAGGGCGCAACGGTGGCGAATACTACACGCCCCGACCGCTCATTACGACCATTGTAAAAGTGGTTGACCCAAAGATTGGCGACAAAATTTATGACGGTGCCGTGGGTTCTGCGGGCTTCTTGTGTGAAGCGTTCGATTATCTGAAATCAGGAAAAGAACTCAGTACCAAAGAATGGGAAACCTTGCAAAAACGAACCTTTTACGGCAAGGAGAAAAAATCATTGGCTTACATCATTGGCATTATGAATATGATTTTGCACGGTGTGGAAGCGCCCAACATTGTGCACACCAACACGCTTGCCGAAAACGTGGCCGACATACAGGAAAAAGGCCGCTATGATGTGGTGCTTGCCAACCCCCCATTTGGCGGAAAGGAACGAGCAGAGATCAAGCAAAACTTCCCGATTCAAACCAGTGAAACCGCCTCGCTCTTTTTCCAGCATTTCATTAAAATTCTGAAAGCAGGCGGCAAGGCAGGTGTGGTGATTAAAAACACATTTTTAAGCAATACCGACAATGCCAGTATTGCTCTGCGGAAAGAACTCTTGCAAAACTGTAATCTGTACACCGTTTTGGATTTACCAGGCGGCACTTTTACGGGTGCAGGTGTGAAAACCGTAGTGCTGTTTTTTGAAAAAGGCAAGCCCACACAAAAGGTTTGGTTTTATCAATTGAACCTCGACCGAAATTTGGGCAAGACCAATCCGTTCAATGAAAAAAATTTGACTGAATTTACGGAATTGCAACAGACTTTTGGGGATAGCTGTAACTCTTGGACAGTGAATATCAAAGATGTTGACCAAAGCACGTTTGATCTAAGTGTGAAGAATCCAAATACCCCAGAAGCAGCACCACTGCGCCAACCACACGAAATCTTGAAAGAAATAAAAGCTTTGGATGATGAAAGTGCAGAAATCTTAAACTCAATTTCGGATTTGATATGAGTAAAGAGTTGGCCATTTCGCAAAAGCATATCGAAAGCCCCATATTCTCCATTCGGGACAATCAGGTGATGATTGATCGTGACCTGGCCGAGATGTATCAGGTTGAAGTAAAAAGATTGAATGAGCAAGTCAAAAGAAATATTGAGCGATTCCCTGAATCATTTCGTTTTCAGCTTACTGAAGGCGAAAAGAATGAACCGGTCGCAAATTGCGACCGGTTCGAAACGCTGAAACATTCATCCAATAATCCCTACGCTTTTACCGAGCAGGGTGTGGCCATGCTTTCCGCTGTTTTGCGCAGTGAAACAGCCATCAAGGTCAGTATCCAAATCATCAATGCCTTTGTCGAAATGCGAAAGCTTATAGCCAACCATAGTGGACTTTTACAACGCATGGATGGCGTAGAACGAAAATTGGCAGAAAGCGACCAAAAATTTGAGCAAGTATTTAAAGCCTTAGAGAGCGAAGACAACATCCCCACCCAGGGTGTGTTTTTTAACGGACAAGTATTTGATGCTTATGAATTGGCTTCTAAAATTATCCGCTCAGCGAAATCAAGCATTGTATTAATCGATAACTACATCGATGAAAGCACACTGACCCACTTAGCCAAGAAAAATAAAGATGTACAGGTATCATTACTTAGTAGAGTCATCAATAAACAAGGCTTAAGACCAGAACAAATCTATCCAATTGTTCCGGTCTTAAGCCTTAAATAATGAAATTTAGAAAAGTCGACCTTAGGGACCTCATACGCAGATTGACAAGTCGACTTTGCTATTCCGAAGAAGCTACTGAGCCATCATTTCAACAAATGAAGCAGCCCTTTTATTTTCTGTTGATTTTCTTCCGATCGAAGTGCTTCGCGAACCTGCTTTTTCTCAGATTGCGAAAGATGCCAGCTCAAGCTAACGGCCTCTTCTTCCTCAAAGAGGTTTAGCTCGATCACATCCATCGGAACATCACACCATTCTTCTGCAAGCAACAGTAACTGACTCTGATTGAAATCTTGCATGTTATCGAAACTTTTAATGACTCCACTCACAGGGTTGAACAAGTTTTCGATGACCCCGCGATTTCTTTCGTCCCGAATACGGGTGTCATTAAGCCCATCGCTTCGTAATCGCACGAATATTATTCCACTCGTGTACCTTTCGAGCCATTGGTTAAAGTGATACACGTATCGCAGGCTTAATTCGAATCCGTTGTTATCACGAGCCCCTGCATCTATGAGCTCCATGGCCGGATCACTGGGCAAATTGATCAACGGAGTTATATACGGAAATGACGCACTCATCCGAATAGCGGAACTGAACCGAAGGCTATCGGCTCGCAGATTCGCAAAGAAACGTAGAAACTCAACTCCATCGTGAAATTCGGGTCTATCGTTGCTAGGCCCCACTAATGACAAGTAGGAGGTAGGGCTGCTCGAAATATTCAGTCTACGGCCATCGTTCACAAGGATAGGGGAAAAGACCATTTTCGGAATCTCCGCATCGATCTCAGGATCTCGATAGTAGGACAACGGAACGTCAAGTATCCCATGCGTATTGGCGTGCAACGCTTGCTCAAAGGAGAATCCGCGATCCTTATTATACACCTGATCACCTTCGTGCCAATGCAGGGTGTTGAAAAACAGATCATTGGTGACTAAGCCGAACACGATCAGATTCAATAAATCAGAGCTAAATCGCTCCCGAATCGCGGTCGGACCTAAGGAGTCCTGAATTCCCTCTAACTGTAGCGCTCTGTAGTATGCCGCACCCAGCATTCCGCCCGAGGCACCTGTGATCAATCTCGTGTGCCTAAAGAATTTTCCCTCGCTCAAGCTATCGAGCTGCCCCATCATTTCGAAAGTGAACAACGCAGATCGCAATCCACCACCCGAAGTATTGATGATAACGAGTTTCGGTTTCCGCTCCTGAGTAGATCTCCGCCAAGCACGCAGGGTCCTCAGTTCCTGATTTCTGTCGTAGGTATAGATACTGTCACTGGTCAAGCGCTCGAGTTGCTCGAACCGATAGGGAATGGGGTCGGCATTGTAGTCAAGTCCAAATGCGTGGTTCACCTTTTCAAACAAGGCAAACTGCGATAAAAACTGAATGGCAATAAAAACCAAAGCAATACCGAAAGCATACCAACTCTTGAACCAAGAGTGCAATACCGCGGTAAACATCAGGTAAAGCGTGAATAAAAGGTAAATGCTGCCTGCGGCAGGAATATTAGCCCACGGCTGCTCGCGCAAGAACCCGAACCCTATGATCACAAGGAACAAAGCCAAAATGAAGAAGGCCGCATTTCGGTGATGTTTGTCCAAGATTTGAATGAGAATCCTTCTCGGATAATGATCGGTTGGCCGCACCACGCGAAGGGTTACGAAATTGCGCATGTAGTATTGGGTTCGCGTATCGTCGAAAACCACCCTCGGATCACCGGCCCGCTTGACCAATAGATTCAGTGGACGCTCAAGGGACTCTTCGAGGCCGCGAAACAGGTTTCGGTTAGTACTGAAGAAGTAAGTAAAGGTGACCGATATACTGATCACCACCCCCAGTATCCACATCAATAGATTCAAAAGTGCATCGGCTGTCTCAATACGCTCCTCACCGGTCTGATAGTTAAAGCTGTAGTATAAAAAGACCAGCGTGTACGAGATCGGTAGGAGCGAATTGTTGATGCTGAAGCGATACAAAGGCTGCTCCAGCGTGGCCAAGAAGGTGAACTTGTGGCTGTAGTAGATATAAGTGCTTACGTGAAAGGCCATGAAAAACAGCCCCGCGAACAAACCCGACATGAAGAAAGACAATAGCCCAACTTCGCCCAAATACTCGGGGGCCAGAAAGAGTAGGGGAATGCCATAGGCGTCTGCGAAGTTCTCTGTTACGAAACCAACCAACAGGATCCAAAACAGCAACAGTATCAAACTCCGCTTAAAATGCAGTGCCAACAGTTGGATCGGAAAAAAACGACCCCACTGAATCGATATGCGGGGTTTGTCCGGCATGTTTATTCAGGTATTCCTTCCCACACTTCTAAACGCGGAAAAAGTCCGAATTGACTCATGTTGTGATAGAAATGTTTTCCTTGAAAGAGCCACCACATCTCCTTGTCCAATGTCCCGAACTTCGGATGTGCATGGCTCCAGTCGTCCGGTGCCGTATCTAAATGTGTCGCCATACGATCGTATTGGAATCGCAGTTTTTCGACCCACCGGTCGAATTCTTCTTGGTCTGAGGGCGCACTCAATTCATGGTAAAAGGCAGGTTGATTCGCTCCGGGTCTAATAAGATGATCACTGTGTAAAAAGGCGTAGGCCTTGGGCACCTTATCTTCCGGAATTTCCAACTCGATAGGATCTTCGTAAAAGGTGAGTTCCAAGCTTCCGATCAAATGACGCACCATATCATCTGCGCTCATCACGCCGAATGCGGGCTGTTGGTTGGCGTCGAGTGATCGCATTCGATCGAGCCCTTCTTCAATTACAGTTCTAGCTTCTATTGCTTTCATTCTTCGGGGTGTTGATAAAAAATCTTGGAAACGATCTTCCAGCCATCTTTGAACTTGTAAAGACTCAAATAGTCACTGTATACATGCCGGTCACCGATGAAGTACTCGACCTTGACGATGGCGGCATTGCCGGTGATGTCAACCAATGGATACTCGAATCGAACGGGTCCGCGTTCTTCGTTTGAACCGTCCTCGGCATTCTCAATGGCGGCGGGTTTCCAATAATATATTGGGAACTCCCACACCCGGTCGTTGTTTGCGTTATAGCCTAAAATGTTAAAGCCAGTATGAAATCCGGCGTCGATCTTTGAGGCATCGCCCTCATTGGTGATCCCTTCCAAATAGGCTGAGTTAATGGTTTCCATCACGGCTTCGCGATCACTCTCCTGAGCCCACAGCGCCGCTGGAGCAAGGAGTAAGACAAGTAGGAGTTTTTTCATTGGAGTAGATTTTACTCCAAGATAGTTATTTACTAACCGCTGCGCGAATGGCTCTTGCGACTTTTTGCCCGTCCATAGCCGCCGATACGATTCCGCCCGCGTAACCGCCTCCCTCACCGCACGGGTACAGCTTGGCCACTTCAGGGTGCTCCAAGGTTTCGCGGTTGCGCGGGATGCGAACCGGTGAGCTCGTTCTCGACTCTGTGGCGTGGACCACGGCTTCCGAGGTCAAATAACCTTTCATCTTTTTACCGAAGGCCGAAAATCCCGCACGCAAACGGTCCGATACGAATTCCGGCAGCACCTCATTGAGTTCGCTCGCCGTGGTTCCGGGCTGATAACTGGAAGCCGGCAAAACGGTAGAGGCTTGTTTGTTCACGAAATCGGTCAAACGCTGAGCGGGTACGGATTGTGTGCCTCCGCCGGCTTCCCAACAGCGCTGTTCTACCGCGGCCTGAAAGGCCATTGCCGCCAGCGGCCCTTCCGACGCGTACTTCTTGAAATCGGCCGGCTGTAATTCCACTACGATGCCCGAATTCGCAAAAGGGTTGTTCCGCTTACTGGGCGACCAGCCGTTCGTCACCACTTCACCCGGCACCGTGGCGCACGGAGCAATGATTCCGCCCGGACACATACAAAACGAATACACGCCCCGCTCTCGCACTTGATGCACCAAACCGTACGACGACGGCGGCGAGTACGGCGAACGCACATCACAGTGGTACTGGATCGAATCGATCAGCACCTGCGGATGCTCAACGCGCACCCCCAGGGCAAATGGCTTCATCTCAATGAGAATTCCCTGCCTGTGAAGCTGGCTAAAAATATCGCGCGCACTGTGCCCTGTAGCGAGTATAAATGCCTTAGCGGCATGAAGGGTTCCGCCCGAATCTATTACGCCTTCCAACTTGCCGTTCTTCACCCGGAAGCTTTCGACCCGAGCACCAAACCGCACTTCGCCACCACACTCTTCAATGAACTCCCTGATGGCCGTAATGACCTTGGGTAATTTGTTTGTTCCGATGTGCGGGTGCGCATCGATCAAAATATCTTCGGGAGCCCCAAAGGCTACCAACAACTCAAGTACCTTGGCGATATCACCTCGTTTCTTTGATCGCGTATAGAGCTTTCCGTCGCTGTAGGTTCCGGCGCCTCCCTCTCCAAAACAGTAATTTGAATCGGGGTCCACGATGTGCTCCTTGTTCAACACGGCTAAATCGCGCCGACGCGCACGCACGTCTTTTCCGCGTTCCAGTATGATCGGACGCAATCCGAATTCAATGAGTTCGAGCGCAGCGAATAATCCGGCCGAACCCGCACCGATGATCACGACTTCGGGAGCGTTCGAGACGTTCTGAGCTATAGGCTCAAAAGTACTCGGCGCTAGTGTTTCACCGGGTTCTTGGACGAGTAATTTTAGATTGATCCAAACGGAGCGACCTCGAGCATCGATGCTACGACGGTCGATTCGGTAGGGTGGAAGTTGTTCATCGGGCCGTAGGCCCAAAGCATTGGAAACGGCTTTGTCCAACTGCTCCGGCGTAGCCGCCACCACAGGCTTCACGCGCAGTTGAATCACATTGGCCATTTTATCGGATCATGAAAATATTACCGGACAATCGGTCCTGTTTGATTCGCGATTCTCCTTGATTTCGAATACTGTAAATGATTTCATAGAAGTATACCGTGTCTACCAAGTATTCATCGTTAAAGGTTCCGTCCCACCCTTCGGCAATGTTGTCTGAGTAAAAGATCTCCTGTCCCCACCGAGTAAAAATGCGCATTTCGTATTCGAGAACGACACAACTCGAAAAGTCCGTTACGGGCCTAAAGAATTCGTTTTTACCGTCAACGTTCGGTGTAAAGGCATTCGGTACGTACATGTTACAAGCACATGGATCCACTTCTACATTTACAGTGTCACTTGTTACCGTGTCACAAATGTTGAAGATCGTCACATAGTAATCACCCGGTCCGGAAACGGTGTAAGTAGAATTAGTGTTTCCGTCTTGCCAGAGGTAGTCAGAATCTGGGAACGAAGCCTGGAGCTGGAAACTCTGACCGTCGCAAATGACCTTGTCGTTTCCGAGTGTTACAGTGAAGCCTGTAAATGGCGTAAAGGTAACGTCATCGGAAATACTCTGACATTCGTCCGTAACGATGACGGAATAGGTTCCAACGTCTAATACGTTATAGGTAGACGATGTTGATCCATCTTGCCACAAATAGGTATAACCAGGGCCACTCACGCCCGGATCCAAAGTAATATTATCTGCGGAACAGTACGTTCCATCAGGTCCGAGGTCCACGGTAAACGGAGGCGGACTAGTGATCACAATGGTATCGAACTGAGTAGAGCAGCTGTCCATAACCTCAGCGTAATAGGTGCCCGGTCCGGTTACAATACGAATAGTATCGGTGGAGTTATCGTCCCAAATGTATTGGTAGGGCGCTCCACTCAATCCCGGATCGAGCACGATTTGATCCCCGGTACAAATGATGGTATCGTCGCCGAGGTCCAAAACGAAAGACTGAGGTTGATCGATCACGATGGTGTCGTAAACGAATTCACAGTCATTCGTGGCCGCCACGAAGTAGGTTCCGCCCGAGTTCACAGTAAATGTGGTTCCACCGTTGTTCGGATTCCCCATCCATTGGTATTGTACGTTGGGCTGATTGGTCGTAGCCGTAATGGTGTACGACTGACCTTGACAGATCAAGGTGTCGGGGCCCACGTCCACCGTCAGTGGTGGAGGCGTAGTGGCCACAAAGGTTGCGGTATCCGAGCCACAGGCATTAGTCACCGTAACTGAATATGTACCATGGGTAGTAATGGTATCCGTTGATGCCGTTGAACCGCTCGACCAAAGGTATGTCACCGGACCGGCACTAGCGGGCTGAATGGCATTGAGCATGGGGATCACGTCTCCCGGACAAATAACAAAGTCGGCAATACTCACTGAAACCGTATCGATGTGATTCAGGTTGAAGGTCAAGGTCCCCGAACCGCAAATATTGGTCACCGTACAGGTGACGACCGTATCGAGTGCCGTAGCCGTGTAGGTAGCTGCTCCGGCATTGGGCGGATTCCAGCTATACGTACTAAAAGGTTGAGTAGCATCGAGCAGGACTGTTCCATTTGCACAAATGTCGGGCGTTAGCGTTTGAGTGGGAGGGGTTAAGGCCAGGTCAAAAGTATTCGAAGTTGACCCGACTTGTGTGCCGGTTAAGTCGTATCCGGTAACGGATACGTTGTAGGTACCCGCATTCAAATACTGATAGCTGATTGTTGGAATACCTGCACCATAGCTGGCCGTACCGGCCAAAGCATCGTCAAAATCCCAGTAAAGCGAATCTACCGATGTAGTATCGGTATAGTCGAAGGTCAAAGCATTATCGCCACAAACCGGGCTAGCGGTACCCCCATTCCAGGTAAAGGTGAACTGCGCTCCGCGGAAATCGTAGTTCACTGCCTGCGGCAGGATTAGCGACGCCGCGGAGAAAAGGAGAAATAAGGAAGAGAGTAGGTTACGTATATTCTTTTCAGAGATCATATCAGCTCATTCGTAATTGGCAAAGATATTCAATTCGCATTAATGCCTTCCGGCGCCACTTTTAATAAAATCACACAGCAAGAATGCCAGCGAACGTCCCACTTTACGGTCCGATCCGGCCACCAACGAAGGTGCCGCTTCGGCTATATGCAGGTAAGCCACGCGGGCATCTTTATTTTTTAGTGCCAGCAACATCTGGCGTATTTCGTTTAGCGTGAATCCACTTGGCGTGTCGGCACTCGACGGGAAATCGGTAATTCCGTCCACATCGATCTCGAGTCCGACCTTTTCGCTTCCAAACCGGCTCCACAACTCGTCCCAATGATCGATCATGGGCAACCGCCCAAATGAAACGTTCTCAAAACTTAGGCACCAAGATTTACCGGGCCTCTTCAACAGCGAAAGCATTTCGGCCGAATTATAACCTTCGTGTAGCCCAAAGACCGAATACTGCTCTAAATAGCCCTCATCGCGAGCGTACCGAAACCCGTTGCCGCTGTGCCGCCCCTCAGGACTACGGAAATCAGCGTGTGGGTCAACATTGACGCAGTGGATGGGGCGTCCTATAGCCTGAGAAACTCCACGCAAACAGCCATAGCTGTTGTTATGTCCGCCGCCGATCACCATCGGGACCTTGCCCAGCGCGGCGATCTTTTCGATCAGCGGCCAAACGGCGGCATCGATCTTGGCCGTGAGCTCTCGCAGTCGATCGACGGATACCCCTTGCGAGGTCTTCATCCATTCGGCGGTGTTGAGCGTTCCGAGCACCAGCACCTCCTTGCCGTCCAGGTACTCATTACTCTGCACATTCATGAAATGCGGAAGTGTGGCCTTCCAGCCGTAGGCTGCACCCGGTCTACCGCCATTGGCGCGCACTCCAATATCCTCCGGAATACCCAACAGCACATAGCGAGCATTCGAAGCCTCTAGGCTTTCGAGGATCCCGCTGTCGGCGCATTGAACGCGTTGCCCGATTTTGATTTCGCCCTCGCGGGCGGATGTGCATGTCGCGGCGTCCTCAGATGTGAACGGTCTCCAGTGGTCAGTCCAGGTCATGATATAAACGGGCTCCGTTGACGTACGTGCTTTCGATCCAGTTGGCACCGAAGGCGTACGGCAGAAAACTATAACTGTTCACGTTTTTCGTGACGATTAGGTTGGCTTGCTTGCCCGGACAAATACTGCCGTGAGTAGCTTCGAGCCCCATGGCATAGGCGCCGTTAAGGGTTGCGGCCTGAATCGCCTCTTCGGGGAGCATCTTCATTTTTATACAGGCGAGCGATAGAATGAAGGGCATTCGACCCGATGGGCTCGATCCTGGATTGTAGTCGCTGGCTAAGGCCACGGGCAATCCTGCATCGATCATTTTTCGCGCCGGTGGATACTCCATACCGAGGAAAAAGGCCGTCGATGGAAGCAAGGTACTCATGGTCTCACTACTGAGCAATGCGTCGATCTCAGCGTCGCCGGTACACTCGAGGTGATCAACGGAACGAGCTGCATATTTAACTCCGGCTTGAATTCCACCCGAGAAGTCGAGCTCGTTTGCGTGGATCTTCGGGGCGAGCCCGTATTCGGCTCCGGCGGCCAATATGCGCTCTGTTTGTTGGGGAGTAAAGAACCCTCTGTCACAGAACACGTCGATGTAGTCGGCCAACTTCTCTTCGGCCACGGCCGGAACCATCTCGTTCATCACCAGGTCGACATAAGCCTCGCGGTTTTCGCGATACTCGGCCGGAAAAGCATGTGCGCCTAGAAAGGTCGTTTTTACGGCCAGTGGAAATTCCTTCTGCAAGCGGCGGGCAACGCGAAGCATTTTGAGTTCTGATTCCGTGGTGAGTCCGTAGCCGCTCTTGATCTCAACAGCACCGGTTCCCATGGTAATGATCTCGCCCATACGTCGAGCGCTTTGTTCATAGAGCTCGTCTTCAGGGGTGTCGCGCAGCCTCTGTGCGCTGTTGAGGATACCACCACCTCGTTTGGCTATTTCTTCGTAGCTGAGCCCGTTGATCTTGTCCACGAATTCTCCTTCGCGACTTCCGGCATATACGAGGTGGGTGTGGCTATCGCACCACGCCGGCATCACTACTTTTCCGGTGCAATCGATCACCTCGTCGGCCGCGTTTGGAGCGGTGTCCATACCACCGAACGAGTCGATCTTATCGCCTTCAACGAGCAGCCACGCGTCGTTCAAATGCGGTAAGGTTCGCATGTCGGATCCGGCCACCCAGCGAGTGGGTTCTTCTTCTACGAGTAATAGAGATTGTATGTTCTTGAATAAGGTCTTCATGTGTTAGTGGTTGAGCGAGGGTGCAATTTAGTTCTTCGAATTATTAATCTTTAATTCTCAATTTTTAATTGGGGAAATGCGTCAATTATAAAATTGCAAATATAATCTACTAGGCCTCTCATGATTCGCAGTTGATAATACCTACCGCTTCGAATATACCCGTGGTTTTGCATTAAGAATTAAGCATTAAGAATTTCTCGACTGATGTTGCGGGAGCTAATGTTGAGGCTAAACCTTTATATTTGCCAACTATGGCTGGAAATACCTACGGGCATCACTTAAAACTGACCACTTTTGGCGAAAGTCACGGATTGGCGATCGGTGGTATGCTCGATAATTTTCCGGCCGGGGTGAAGCTCGACCTCGACGCCGTGCAAAGAATGCTCGACCGTCGTAAGCCAGGGCAGTCGGCATTGACGACTCAGCGGAAAGAGAGCGACACAGTAGAGTTTCTGAGCGGTATTTACGAAGGATATTCTATCGGTACGCCCATTGGCTTCATCATTCGCAATTCCGATGTTAAATCCAAGGATTACGATCACCTCAAAGAGGTCTACCGACCCTCACATGCCGACTTTACCTATCAGACCAAGTACGGCATGCGCGATCACCGCGGGGGCGGACGTTCCTCGGCGCGCGAAACCGCCTGCAGAGTGGTTGGCGGTGCCTTGGCGATGCAAATCGTGCCGCAGGCACAAATAGCAGCCTATGTGAGTCAAGTGGGAGAGGTGAAACTCGATAAGGGTTTCCAAGAGCTCGATTTGGACCTCCGATACACCAACGATGTCCGTTGCCCGGATGAGACGACCGCTGGGCTCATGGAAGAGCACATCAAGGCCGTTCGGAAGGATGGGGATACGGTGGGCGGAGTGATATCGGGAGTGATTCGCGGGCTTCCGGCCGGATTAGGAGCACCGGTGTTCGATAAGCTGAACGCCGATTTGGCCAAGGCGATGATGAGTATAAATGCGGTGAAGGGGCTTGAGATCGGGAGCGGATTCGATGCCGCCGCAATGCGCGGAAGTGCGCATAACGATAAATTCGTGGAAGGCGGTGGTGCGGAAACCAACTTTTCGGGCGGGATCCAAGGCGGGATCAGCAATGGGCAGGATATTTACTTCCGCGTGACCTTTAAGCCCGTGGCAACGCTCATGATGGATCAACAAAGTATTAATGAACGTGGAGAAGAAGTAACGGTGAAAGGTAAGGGGCGGCACGATGCCTGTGTGGTTCCTCGCGCTGTGCCTATCGTGGAGGCCATGGCGGCCCTGGCGGTAGCCGATCACTATTTATTGAATAGAAGTAGCAGAATATGAGCAAGTTAGCCTTGCATTGGCAGATCATTATTGGCCTTGTGGCCGGAATCATATGGGCCGTTATGTCGAGTGTGCTCGGTTGGAGCGAATTCACGCTGAACTGGATCGATCCATTCGGAGTTATTTTCATCAACTTATTGACACTCATTGCCGTTCCGTTGGTGTTATTCAGTATCATCAGCGGCATTAGTGGGCTAAGCGACACATCGAGTCTGGGGCGTATGGGCATCAAAACCCTCGTTGCGTACCTCGTTACCACGGTTTTTGCCATTACTATTGGACTCACCCTCGTGAACACTATTAAGCCGGGCAAGCTGGTCGACGAAGGTCAGCGCCGCAGCAATCGCGTTCGATACGAACTGTGGGTGGTTGAAACGCAGGGAGTCGATAAACTCGACGACCGTAACTTGCTTCAGAATTTGACCGAGGAAGAAAAGCAGGCCCTGCGGGCCGAAGATCAAGCTCTAGCTGAAAACAGCACCGTTCAAAGCGAGATGGAAAGCGCCAGGAAGACCAAGGATGCCGGACCTTTGCAGTTCGTGGTCGATATGGTGCCGAGCAACATCTTTTTCTCATTGAACGACAACGGCCTCATGCTGCAGGTAATCTTCTTTTCGATCTTTTTCGGGGTGACCTTACTGTACATTCCGCCACATCAGGCCAAGCCGGTGATCGACTTCATCAACGGATCCAACGAAGTATTCTTGAAAATGGTCGATATCGTCATGAAAGGAGCGCCGTTCTTCGTTTTTGCGCTTTTGGCCGGTAAGTTGAGCGAAATGGCAGGGAATGACCTTGGTGCTGTGATCGAGATTTTCAAAGGGCTCGGATGGTATAGTTTGACCGTGGTATTGGGTTTGGCTATAATGATTTTTGTAGTGTATCCTTTCGTCATGATGGTGATTGTAAAGCGGCGCAGTTATCGCGAGTTCTTTAATTCTATAGGGGCAGCTCAAATATTAGCTTTCTCAACGAGCTCAAGCGCGGCGACCTTACCCGTGACCATGGAATGCGTTCAAGATAATCTGGGAGTAAGTGAAAAGGTGACCAGTTTTGTCTTGCCCATTGGGGCCACGGTGAACATGGATGGAACATCATTGTACCAGGCTGTGGCAGTGATCTTCTTGGCTCAGTTTCACATGGTCGACTTGACCGTGACGCAACAGTTGACCATTGTACTTACGACCACGTTGGCCAGTATCGGGAGTGCTGCGGTTCCTTCGGCCGGACTCGTAATGTTGAGCATCGTTCTGGAATCGATCGGATTAAACCCGGCGTGGATCGCTATCATTTTTCCGGTAGATCGGATTTTGGATATGTGTAGAACGGTGGTGAACGTTACCGGCGATGCCACGGTTTCAACGATCATAGCAAGCACCGAGGGAGAGCTTGAATAAATATGAGCTTCCGGCGTTATATATACACTGTTAACACCAACACCCGACTAATCAAAAGCTAATGCCAACGCTAAGGCTCAAGTCCTTTATAAGTCTGTCGCTAGTGCTGTCGCTGTCACTATCGGTTGCTCAACCGCGGCTCGACTGCGAGTGGGAGGTAAGTAAGAAAGCCGAAAAGCTTTACGAAGAGGGCAAGGAAGAGCTTTTGGCCGGACACCCCATGGCGGCGCAAACCCTGTTCCTGGAGGCCTTGCAGAAAGAAGAAAGATATCCCCAAGCACGGTACTACCTCGGCGAGATCAGTTGGAGGTTAAAGAAATATAACATTGCTCGTCAGCATTTGGAGCTGGCTATCGAAGATTGTCCGGACATCAACTGGGAAACCTATCATCATTTAGGGATGTTCGCCCTTCAGAACTACGACTATCCGTTGGCCGAACGATACTTCGAAAAAGCACTGAAACTGTCGTTCGAATACAAGGCCGATCGGGACGAAACAGCCGATTTACTCGGCTCTACCAAAAACTTGGCCTTTTTAATGAACAATCCGGTACCCTATGATCCTAAGTCTGTGCCTGGAATCAGCACGCCTGGCGACGAGTATTTGGCGATCATTTCCCCTGATGGCTCGCAGGCTTACTACACCAGGAGGTATCAGAAGAAAGAAAAGACCATGCTCACGGCTACCTATGTAGAGGAATTTACGCGTTCCATGAAGCAAGGCGATCGCTGGATGCCCGGCGAAACACTGCCATTTCCATTCAATCAGGGCGATAACGAAGGCGGACCCAGTATCACGGCCAACAACAACGAACTGTATTTCACGGTTTGCTCGCCCACGGGGAATGGTCAAAACAACTGCGATATTTATTGGTCCCTTCGGGACGATGGGTTCTGGACGGAAATTAGACCTGTGGAGAACGTGAACTTGCCTAACGCGTGGGATTCGCAACCCAGTGTAACGGCCAATGGAGATGTCCTTTTCTTCACGAGTAACTGTGGAGACGGCCAAGGAGGACTCGACCTTTGGCGCAGTGATCGGCAAGAAGACGGAAGCTGGGGAGCTCCTTACAATTTAGGGCCGAAGATCAACACTCCGGGAGACGAGAAATCACCCTTTATACACAGTGATAGCCGTACGCTGTATTTCGCTTCGGAAGGACATTTGGGCTTTGGCGGGTTCGATATTTTCTACAGCCAGGAGCGTTCGGACGACTGGGACCATCCCAAAAACATCGGTTACCCCATCAACACAGAGCAAGACGAAGTTGGATTATTCGTGAGCCTGGACGGAGCTACTGCCTATTTTGCTTCAAACGAACTCAAAAGCATTGGCGGCTGGGATGTATATAGTTTTAACCTGCCCACAACGGCCCGCCCCGACAAGGTAATGCTGCTCACCGGAAATCTCAGCGACGAGTTTAGCGAACCCGTCCGCGAGGCTCGAATAGAGATCAAGAACCTGGAAACGAAAGAGATACAAACCTTTAAAACGGACTCAGACGGTAGATATGCCGCCGTAGTGCGTCGTCCTAAGGATGAGGATCTGATCGTGACGGTAAAAAAGGAGGGATACGCCTTTCAGAGTGAATTCATTGCCGCGGATGAAGAAATGGAAGATATCGAAGAGGTGAATATGGATATTCGTCCGATCGAAGTAGGGGGGGAGTACGAGATCAACGACATCAACTTTGCCACGAACAGTTTCGAGCTTAACACCAGAAGCCGGTTGATCGTTGACGAGTTTGCAGCGTTCTTGCTCGAGAATCCGACCGTTCACGTCAGCATCGAAGGTCATACCGATAATGTGGGTAATAGCTCGGACAATATGACTTTGTCAAAAAATAGGGCTGAAGCGGTGTATTTAGAACTCATTGAACAGGGAGTTCAAGCAGTTCGCCTCGATTATAAAGGATTTGGCTCCACGAAACCCGTGGCGGACAATTCAACCGAATCGGGCCGCGCAAAGAACCGGAGAACGGTGTTTCGGATTCTCAATTTTTAGTTGGCAGAGAGCAGAGAGCCATTGGCCACATTAGGCATTGGCCATTAGCCACATAAAAAAAGCCACCCGTTTTCGGATGGCTTTGTTACTCGTCGATGTATAAATTCTTTCTAAGTGACTACGCTCTTTGATACGCGCTTTCTTACCGGTAAGCGCACGCAAGTAGAAGATCCGTCCACGACGCACGACTCCACGCTTGTTCACCTCGATCTTCTCGATGGCGGGTGAGTTGATTGGCATAACACGCTCTACACCGACGTTACCACTCATTTTGCGAATGGTGAAGGTTTCGGTGGCGCCACTTCCACGACGCTGAATAACGGTACCGCGGAAGAACTGCGTACGCGTTTTAGCACCCTCGCGGATGGTGTAATATACTGTGATCGTATCTCCGGCTTTGAAGTCGGGGAGATCATTCTTGGCTACTAATTCGTCGTTGACGTACTGCACTAAATCCATGTCTGTCACTCTTTAGGGTGTCGTAAAACAGGGCGCAATATTACGAAATATTTACGAATTGAACTACTCGTTATGTCCTTTTTTCCACAAATCGGGACGTAGTTTTTTAGTGCGCTGTTCGGCCTGGTCGTGACGCCATAGTTCGACGCCTTTATGGTCGCCACTCAGGAGGATGTCGGGCGCCTTATGCCCTTCGAAATCAGGCGGACGCGTATATACGGGGGGAGCGAGGAGATTGTCCTGGAAGGTGTCGCTCAGCGCGCTGGTTTCGTCGTTCAATACACCGGGCAACAGGCGAATGACGCTATCGGCCAGAACCGCAGCGGCCAATTCGCCACCCGAAAGCACGTAATCGCCGATGGATATTTCGCGCGAGACGAACATATCGCGTACTCGTTGATCGACTCCTTTATAGTGACCGCATAAAATGATGATGTTCTCATTAAGCGAGATCTCATTGGCCATCGTTTGGTTCAGGGTTGAACCGTCAGGAGTCATATAAATAATGTCGTCGTAATCCACATCCGCCCGCAGGGCGTTAATACATTTCGCAATGGGCTCAACCATAATGACCATTCCGGCACCGCCACCGTATTGGTAATCGTCGACTTGCCGGTGTTTTCCATACCCATATTGGCGGAGATCGTGAACATGCACCTCAACGAGGCCTTTGTCTTGGGCGCGCTTGAGGATGCTCGCCTCGAAGGGACTTCGGAGGAGTTGGGGCAGTACGGTGATGATGTCGATGCGCATGGGGTAAAGCTAAAAATAAAAAGCTCCGAGTGCGACTCAGAGCTTTCGTTGTGCCCACGACTGGATTCGAACCAGCACGTCCTAGGGACACCACCCCCTCAAGATGGCGTGTCTACCAATTCCACCACGTGGGCAGGCAGCACAAAGGTAATTAAACCTTCAATAAAAAAGGGCTGCTTGTGACAACCCTCTTTTGTGACTCGGCTGGGGCTCGAACCCAGGACCCACGCCTTAAAAGGGCGTTGCTCTACCAGCTGAGCTACCGAGTCATTCCCGATTTGGGAGTGCAAATATACGACTGCTCTGAAAAGGGGCAAGTCCCGCGGCCAGATTTTTTAACGTAACCCGATTTTCGCGGTTTTGGTTCATGGGTCACTGTAGTTGGTGGGTGGAAATGGTTATTTTTAGAGCTGATAGTCTAGAGCTTAAAGCTTAGAGTAGTTGATTGGTTGATTGGTTGAATGTTTGATTAAGAAAGTTAATCGTTAATCGAAATTTCGGAACTTCAGTGGTTCAACCAAAATCAGGACGGGACATCATGGTTCATGGCCAATTAAGAATAAAATTGAGAATTCCATTAATTGTCTATCGAAGGAAAAATGCCAACAGTAAAGCCCCTGGCACTTATCGGGCCGATGGGTTGTGGTAAGTCCACCATCGGGCACTTGATCGCCGAAAAACTTCAGTGGCCGTGGGTCGATCTCGACTTATGGATAGAGCAACACGAGCAAAAGCCTATTAGGGAGATCTTTGCCGACAACGGCGAACCCTATTTTCGGCATCTAGAAGAGGAAAACATCAAGTTGTGGATGGAGCAGGCTCCGCTCGTGATCTCTTTGGGTGGGGGAGCGCCGTGCGACGCCAACCGTTGGGCCTTACTCAAAGAGCATTTTTTCACTATTTACCTCAAAGCCGATCCCGAAGTATTGATCGGGCGATTAGCCAATCAACGCGAAGCAAGGCCTCTGATCGCGCAGGGAGATGATTGGAAGGACCGCTTTCGCGATCTTTTGCGCGAACGCGAGCGTTACTACACACAGGCCGATTGGATCCTTGAGACTGGATCGGCCACACGTGAAGAAACCGCAGAACACATACTGGAACATGTCTTACACCACTGAGCGCGGCGAGCAAGCCTTAGAGCTCATCCGCCATCGCCGCACTGTCAAGCCCGAACAATTCGACGGCACTGATATTCCCGCCGAGATCATCAATAAGATCCTCGAAGCGGCTAACTGGGCACCAACCCATGGGCATACAGAACCCTGGAGGTTCTTCGTTCTTTCGGGCGATTCCATGACCGAGTTCGGGGACCGCATCCTCGAGGCGATGTCTGAAAAATCGGGAGTACCCATTCCGGAAGTCAAGGCCGACAAACTCCGACACCGTCTTCAGCTCACCAGTCATTTGGTAGTGATTGCCATGAAGCGAGGTGATAACCCCAAGATTCCGGCCGAAGAAGAGGTTATGGCCACCGCTTGTTCCGTGCAGAACTTGTGGATCGCAGCAAGTGCCTTCGGAGTAGCGGGTTACTGGAATTCGGGTGGACTCACCTACGAAGATCAGTTGAAAGAGGATTTCGGCCTACGACCCGAAGATCGCCTCCTCGGTTTTTTCTACCTAGGTAATACAAAAGAGCCCTGGCCCGTAGGAAGGCGCCAGAGGTCTGTAGAATCAAAAACGAATTTTATAGGTTAACCGGGAAACTTTTCCCGACCGTCGGCGTGTCTTGTGAAACGATCCGGGTTGCGGTCGTGCACCGGATCAATTCGATCCCACGGCCAACCCCCGAAGCGCGTCCGCTGATAGCCTATATATAGGCCTGTTGCACTTCTTCGCGCGTATTCATCACGAACGGTCCGTGTTGCACTACGGGCTCACTGATCGGGCGACCTTGTAGCACCAGAATCCGACATTCTTTATTTCCGGCGGTGAGCTTAATGGCTTTGTCGCCTTGTACATCGGCGGCGTGGTAATGAGGCACCTCTGTATCGTGCACGGTTAGTTCGTCTCCCTTATAGAAGTACAAGGTACGGTTGGCCCCACTTCCTGCCGCAGGCAGCAAGTATTCAGCTCCAGCTTCCATGCGGATATTCCAGATGCCGACCTCGTGCTCGTCTTGCGCGGCCCAACTATTTGGAGGTGGGGTCGGAGCGGTATAAGCACCGATAGCCCCGGCGATCACCTCGATGCGCGTGGTTTTTCCGTTGTCGTCGGTGTGGTCGATGTCGGGAATCTGCTCGGCCCACAACATCTTGAAGTGGGGCTCCACCATCTTGTCCTTTTTCGGCAGGTTCAGCCAAATCTGGAATAACTCCATGGAATTCTTTTTATCCGGATGGATCAACGGAAACATCTCAGCATGCTGCAACCCGCTACCCGCGGTCATCCATTGCACATCGCCGTTCCCGTATCGACCCGCAGCATCGGCCGAATCGCTGTGATCCACGAATCCTTCACGTACAACCGTAACTGTTTCGAAGCCTCGGTGGGGGTGTCCCGGGAAGCCCGGAACCGAAGTCCCGTGGTACATGCGGAAACCGTCTTTCACCAAGAAGTCAGACCCTATATTTCGCCCTTGTAAGAGCTGCTTATCCGGTCCCAATTCTGAATTTCCCTCGGAAAAAAAATCTTCGTGATGTACGCAAAATAAAAAGGGGTCCTGCGTTTGCCATTGGAATCCCAAGGCGCGTACGCTGCGAACTACTGGAGGCATATTTTCTTCTTTTTTTTCGTTGTGGGCAAAAGTGCTTCGGCCCGCAACGACCGATCCGGCCGTTATGGCCGCCATCTTCTGCAAAAAGCTTCTTCGACTGTTGTTCTCGCTCATGACTTTATAGATGTATGTACATCAAAGTTAATCAAAATACGACAGATGCCGTATTGTGGCCCTACGGGCCGATTAACAACTTTGACGAAAATAAAATATCATGAAGCGTTCAATTGTTCTATTTCTCGCCCTGATCGCTTCCGCTAGCATGCTCAGGGCTCAACAAGTCAACTACACCATCGAGTACGACAATCCGGATATCAAGCCGTTTTGGATACTCAATTTACAGCACCTCGATATGGAGGTAATGTCCGATAACATCTCCGGACTCACCTTTAATTTATCGGCTTGGGGTGTGGTGGAGCCCGTTAATCGAATTGGTATCGACTACCGCTTTCGTCGGAGTATTTTATCGTTCGCATCGCTGAACTACGATGGAAACCCAACCTTGAACGATATCGAAGTGGGAGGATACCTAACCTTGTCGAGCAAGGTGAAGACCAACGACAATAAGGGGATTCTCGACATCGACGAAGCTGAGGATTGGTACACCCAAAATGAAACCATCACCTACACTTTCCTGACCGTACCGTCACAACGTCGCGTCGATTTCATGGTTCGAGGCGGATATTACCACTTTAGTTCAGCAATGGACGCCGAAGGGCTATTGGCCTACAGCGGCAACGAAAACACCATCATGGCCTTCTCGGAGGATGTGGGGAGCGCAAATTTCAACGGACTCTATGCAGGGGTCAACTGGCCCTTTATCACCAACGTGTTCATCAAGGCCGATGGATGGGGTAATCAGTTTAGCTCCATCGCTAAGAACATTTACATCGATGCCCTGTTGATCGACGCCTCCTTCAAAGACCCTATGATCGACGGCGAACCCGATGTTACCGACGAGGTCAATAATACTCGAGACGCGCTTCCGGTCGGATTCCGACTAGGGTGGAGCGCCTACCGGATCGAAAAAAAGGACCGCACCGATAAAAAGTTTGGTATGTGTTACAACTTCGAATTCGGATACCGTCCGTACATGGGATACTATGTTGGCGGTGGTCCGGGACTCACCATCGTCAAAATGACCCGATAAGTGAAACGAGTAGCCTTCGCAGTCTTAACGTGCATAGCACCCGTACTGGCCTCAGGACAGCTCGCTGATTTTAAATACCTGGGCGAGTCGTATTTCGATCGCGAACTGTACCTGGGCCTTTCGGTGCGGCACATGGCTTTATCAACACCCAGTGCACCACGGCCCGAAAACCATAAAGGCACCTTCTGGACCGGAAACTTCTTCCTGTATCGCATAGATAACCCGGAAGTCGGGAAAAGTCGCTTCGTTTACCGCAACAAGATCATCGGCGAGATTTTCTACCTCCTAAAGGACACCGACCTCAACAACAACCAAGGAGCGAACATATACCGCGATGAAGGTTCCACTTTCACCAACTTTTTAATGGGGGCCGCCGGTTGGGGGTGGAATTTCGTTGCAAGCGATAGAGTGGTGGTGGCGGGTGGATTCAACCTCACGGACTTCGCCCTCGGAAACACCTATGTGGTCGAAAACGAGTTCGGACAAAACGAAGAAATCACCTACGCACCCCACGGCTGGTACCTCGGAGCAGGACCCACCCTTTTCGCCGATGTGGCACTCACGCGTTGGCTTATACTCGAAGCCCAGGCCGACTACACCCTCACCTTTTGGAACCCGGTTCCGCTCACCTGCGGAGTGGAAGATCCGGACCACAAAAAGCCCCATGCGGCGTTGGTTTCGGCTCGACTCATGACCTCACTTGGTCTCTTTATCGGATTCGACCATAGCATCCTATTCGATCGCACGCCCAACGCCTACAATATGTACAAGACCGAGATTCATTTCGGTTGGTCCATTATGCTGTAAGGGCTTCTTTTCTTCCGTTTTGAGAAAGCGGACCTAGCTGAATGTTTTTTTACGGACAGGTTCTTGCTACTTTTGTTTTTTGTAGAAAACTCCTTACAATGGGCAGTAAATCAGTCACTCTCAGTCTAATCGCAGTACTGGCTTTTGGCCTCCAACACGTTCGAGCTCAGTCATATATACATATTTCCGACGTTGTTAATTATCCAATTTTATCCGGTTTCCTTCTTTCCGGAGATGTGGACCAGGATGGTGATATCGATATTCTTGTCCCGAATGGTTTTTTGAAATCCGGGAAATTATTCTTGAATAACGGGAACGCAGAGTTTTATTCTGATACTTCGGCAAACTTTTTCCCGGAGGTAAGTAGCTTAAATGCGGCCTTAATCGATGTAGATCAAGATGGGGACCTCGTCCTAATTCAGTCCGGTGTTTTCACCAATGGTGATGACACGACATTTACCATGTTGAATGATGGGCAAGGGCATTTTACGCCAACACCAGGGGCAATCAACTCAGGACAGAAAGGTCCTTTTGATTGCGGCGATCTTGATGGCGATGGAGATATGGATTTCGTCTTTAGATATTTCGATAGTAGCCTCGGCCTTCCTGTATACGTCTATATTTTTGAGCAAATTACGCCCGGAGTTTACACCTTTCATACTCCGTCCGTACCTGGCCACTTTCAAGACAATATCGTTTTGTTCGATATAAATAACGATGGGCTTGAGGATATTATGACCGTCGGAAATGGTCTTTTCTTTGACCCCCCAAGTAGGGTTCTCTTAAAAATGGGAATCTTGTTTTTGTTGACGATACGACGATGACGTTTCCATTCTTTGATTTCGGAACGACATTAACGGGAGACCTAAATGGTGATAGTATTGAAGACCTATTGCTCATAGGAGCTGAGAATGGCTCCCCAGCTTATATTTATCCGGGAGGAACAGCATATCCAAGTGCCGTTATTCCGGACACTCTTCTAGCTACTGAAGGAAGACAGGTCGTATCGACTGATTTTGATGCCGATGGATTAAATGAAATTGTTTTGATCAACCACGGGATACCGTGGTCTAGTCAGGACAGGTTTGATTTATATTGGAACAATGGCAATTTTGACTTTGAACTCGATACGTTAAATGGAATTTTTGAGCCTGACGAATATGATCCGCCCAACGAAGTTCACTCGATTGCTCTAGGTGATTTTAATGGGGATGGCTTACAAGATTTAGTCAATGTTGGTGGATTTACTGAAAGTAATGCTGAAAGCGGACTGAACAAGCTTTTTATTAATAACGGGAACAGAACGTTTATTCAAAAATATCCTAGTGGAGATACACCGATTACAGAAGGACAAGACTCTTTCGGTGATTTGGATGGCGATGGAGATTTCGACTTGTTGAGGGCTGGTAGTGACGTAGAAGGCAATGCTAAAACTGTAGTATACCGAAATAAAGGGGGGCTGATCTTTGAAAATTGGGATGACACGACCTTTATCGGGGTTAAAGAAGCTGCCACGGCCTTATTTGATTTTACGAATGACGGATTAATCGATGTCATGATCTCGGGACGCGACACTTTTGGTGATCGCAAAACACATGTATACATCAACAATGGAAATGGGAACTTTTCAGAAGTGATGAATCACGGGATCATTGATTTTGGTGTTCCTCAGTTCAGAGCCATGAACTTGAATGGGGATTCCCTGATCGACCTTCTGGTCATTAAAAACAGTGTATTGGATCCCACCATAGAGGGCTATATTAATCAAGGTGGAGTGTGTTTAACTGGAACGGTCAATTTAACTTGCATTCCGGTTTCAATGGTGGGGTAGAATTTGAAGACTTGAATAATGACGGACTGTTCGACTACATTTCGTGGGGTGGAGGAAATGGTGGTCAAAAGTACCGGGTCTATATTCGTGTTAATGGCCCGCCTTGGCTCATAAGTGAGGTTATTGACTCCATTGGATGGCGACATGGAGCTATGGACTTTGTCGATTGGGACGACAATGGTGATATGGATTTTTTAGCCATGGGTCATTTCCAGCCGTATAGCCCTGCCTACCAATCGGTAGTATTTTTGAATGACGGCACGGCTCATTTTACCCCAAACGTTGTGACAAGCACAATTGAACCACTTGTCAATGGGTCTCTCGATTTTGTCGATCTTAACAATGACGGAGCCCTAGAACTCATAACCATAGGGTTTACAAGTCTATCCAAGGGTGAGAAAAGGTCAAATATCTATCAACTTCAAAGCGGTTCATACCAACCTAATTCAAAGCGACTTTGCTGAATTTGATGTTCATCCATTAACACATTTTGTAGATCCGGATGGAGATCAATTAAAAGAGATTTATATCGATCAGTTCGAGGTGGGACAGTTGGGAGGTTTTATTCACCACAACACCTCTTGCAATGCGGCGATTAATTTCTCAGAAGTACAAGCATGTAGTTTCTACATTGACCCCGACGGTGTCTACCACAGTTCGTCAGGTACGTACAATGGAAATTTCGTGGCATCGAACGGATGCGACTCCATAGTTCGGATTGACTTCAGTATACATTCTGCGGAAACCACCATAACTCAAATAGATTCCTTGATTGCTGTAAATGAACTGAGTGGATTGAGTTATCAGTGGTACGATTGCAGTTCGAATTCACCCATAGCTGGAGAAACGAACGACACCCTTATCGCACCGTATACGGGTAGTTTTAGTGCATTTGTTCAAACCGATAGCTGTAGCTTTTACACGCCATGTGCGTATTTCGGCTACACTGAAAATGATGAATTAATTAGTACTAGTGGAGTAAGCATTCATCCAAATCCTGCCAATTCCAAGGTCCAAGTTCGATGTGAGAAGAAAACCGTATGGGACCTTTCAGTCTACAGTTCAACCGGTAGAAAACGAATGGAGCGGTCCTTTACAGGAGAGTGCTCCGTAAATGTCGAACATTGGTCTACAGGTGTGTATTATTTTCACTTCTTTAGTGAAGTTGAAGGTAGCTTTTATCAAAAGGTAGTGGTTCGGTAATTTATCGCCTACGGCGCGATGCGGAACTCCCGGCCGGATTAAAACTCGTGAGTTGACGGTCAAATCGCTGCGACAATTCTTGTGCAGCTTCTTTCGCCCGCTCAACCGTAGGATATCGACACAACGTAATTCGCTTGTGGTGATTGACCGATAAAAGACACACATCGTATACCTTGTCCGAATTGACCACACTTTGGTTCGAGTAATATGAGGTAGTTGTATAACTCAAGGTCTTTCTCGTTACGGCCATATGCGGGTAATGCTCCAATTCTTTCCAGTCGCCTTGACGCGTCCAAAATACGCGAACGTATTCTCGAATTCGACCACCCTCCAAATCGACCTCGGTACCGCTCAATGAAAAACAAAAAAAGATACCCGTTCCAATAGGGAGCAACGCGATCAACGGATTCGCGAACAACGCAACCGCGCCGACCGCCAAAAAAATGTATCCAACGAATACCGCAGCCGTAGAAAAATTCTTCCCGTGTATGAATAGCTCGCTATTCAAGGTACACCGCATCTTCTTTCCCAAACTCAACACTCACATGCTCTTGCAAGGTAGTGCTGAGCTTCATTCCGGCATAAGTAGCCTGAATAGGGAAGCGATTGTGTCCACGATCAACTAAAACCAAAATATCGAGCGACTTAAACGGCGTGGTCAAGAAATACTTAGCTCCATACATGAGGGTGCGACCTGAATTGAGGACGTCGTCGACCAGAATCACAGTCTTATCCGTATAATCCGCTGGCAAAATACTTAGGCGAATATCCTCGCCCATGGGATTTTCCTTGCTCAACTTCAACTCGGCCAAGGTGATCTTGATGTCCGTGATCTTGGCCAACAATACACTGACCCTTTTGGCTACCTTGAACCCGCGCTCAGCTATGCCCGCTATAACGATCTCCTCGTCATCATAGTGATTCTCATAGATCTCCCAGGCCATTCGAATGATGCGCTGCTCAATTTGCAGGTGATTCAAAATCAGTGTGCGTTCTTCTGCCGCCATATTGTCGATTTTCTCGTCTAAGATACTACTTCCTTTGAAGGTGCATGAACCATTCTCGTCCGGCTCGTGGCACAATGCTGTTTCCACAAGGCTCCCACGACAAAAACTCAAAGTCATCCTCAAAATAAGTTCTGTATGCGCTCTCGTGTCCGCCAAATGGAGGGCGATCATCGTTCAAAGGAACGTTGAATAAAACACCCGATAAATGACCTCCACCAGGTAACAGCTTTGCCATTTGTCGAGCATACTTCTCGCGTTGATCCGGATGAAGCGCACAAAAGAAGGTCTGCTCCAAGATCAAGTCATACTGCTCCCTATGATCGAAGAAATTCTGCTGAATCAGATGCGCGGTCGGAAAGCCGGGAACGCGCTTATGAAATCCTCGCAAGGCCTGCTCACTGAGGTCGAGTACATGAATGTGCTCGTAACCCGTGTTCCAAGCATATTCTGCTTCGTACGCATTCCCCGCTCCGGGAATCAAGATCTTGGCGTTCTTGTCGGGCCAACGATCCAGGAATTCCTTCAACGGCCTGCTGGCTTCGCCTATATCCCAACCCATCTGATTGTGGATATATGGCTCATTCCAAAATTCCGCATTCAGTTCCTCGGGTGTCATGACTTCAGTTTTAATGACACGATATTTTCAACGTGGTGGGTATGCGGAAACATATCAACGGGCTGAACCTCAATGAGATCATATGCCTCTTTCAAAAGCTCAAGATCGCGCGCTTGTGTAGCCGAGTTACAGCTCACATAAACGAGCTTCCTCGGTCGCGCTTCTAAAATGGTCTCTACTACCTTCGGGTGCATCCCGTCTCGAGACGGATCGGTAACCACAACATCCGGAGCACCGTGTTCCACCACGAATTCCGAGGTCAGCACTTTGCGCATGTCTCCAACGTGGAATTCCACATTGTCGATGCCATTCAACGCGGCGTGCTCTCGCGCCGCAACAATGGCTTCCTCTATGGCTTCAACACCTACGACATGCTTTGCTTTATGCGCAACGAACTGCGCGATGGTACCCGTTCCCGTATACAGATCATATACCAATTCATCTCCCTGTAAATCGGCCATTTCCCGAGCGCGCTCGTACAAGTGATAGGCCTGCTCAGGGTTCGTCTGATAAAAGGTCTTCGGTCCGATCTTGAATCTCAATGGCTCGGTATCGCCCTCGAAACGAGGCATCTCTTCGTAAATGAACGCACGGCCGTGGTAGCACTGAACGTTTAGATCATACCAGGCATCGTTCCCTTTGGTATTGACCGCCCACATAAGACTGGTCAGATCAGGGAATTCATTTTTAACGAATTCGAGCAGCGCCTCTCGGCGCGATGTGTCCTCTTCGCCAAACTGAATCGCTAACATGACCTCCCCCGTAGTAGCGGTTCTGATCATCATCGTTCGAAGCAATCCGGTTTGTTCATATGGATTGAAAAAACTGTAGTCGTTTTTTAACGCGAATTCCCTGATCGCATTCCGAAGCTTATTACTGGGCTCGGGCTGTAGATGACAATGCTCAATATCGAGGATCTTATCCCACATCCCGGGGATGTGGAATCCGACCGCTCGGCGATCATCAAAGGTCTTGCCGCCGGCCATCTCGGCCCGACTCAACCATCGCTGCGAGCTGAAACCGAATTCGAGCTTGTTTCTGTAATAGAACTGTTCGCCCGATCCCATGATCGCATGCGTTTTGCCCTCGGGCAATTCAAGGTGCCCGATACGCTTTAAGTGATCGAGCACCTCGCGTTCCTTCCACTCGAGCTGATTCTCATACGCTACGTTTTGCCATTTGCATCCTCCGCACACGCCAAAATGCTGACATGGTGCTTCCACACGAGCTTCTGAGTATTTGTGAATCGCAGTCGTCTGCGCCTCATAGTAGCTGCGCTTCTTGCGTGTTACTTGTAAGTCCACGACATCACCGGGTACCGCCCCCGTAAGCATGATGGTTTTTCCATCGGGAGCCTGGGCAATACTCTTTCCTTTCGATCCTGCGCGCAGGACTTCGATCGATTCAAATAATGGTTTGGGTCTTCTGTTTCGAGCCATTTCGCAAATTTAGGCCAAAGGTGCGGACTCTCGAACTTATTGCGCACTTTTGGTTTAGTTACCGTATGAACTTCATGAGACGATTCCTCAAGATCCTAAAACGCATGCTTTACGCCGTAATCGCCATTGTTATTCTGCCCACCCTGGGCGTTTTCATCTTTGTGAGGACTGCTCCTCAGATCGGCCGCGCTCCTTCAGGTGAACATCTCGAACGAATTTCTAGATCACCAAACCACGCCGATGGTTCGTTTCATAACCTCATTGAAACGCACATGGGCTCTTTCGGTGAAATGATGGGAACCATGCCCGAATTCCTCTTCGGTAAAGGACAAAGTCCGCAAGACTCACTTCCCGTTCAATTCGACGAACAAGCGAACACCATTGACAGCCTTTGCCAAGTCACCTGGTACGGACATTCTGCTTTCCTCATCGAAATGCACGATATGCGCATCCTCATAGATCCGATACTCGGGCCAAAGGCCTCTCCGGTTTCTTTTGGAAGCAAGCGCTTTCCTAATAAAGAACCCATTCCACTCGACGAACTCACCGATATCGATGCCGTGATCTTATCTCATGATCATTACGACCATTTAGATTATCCAACCATTAAGAAACTCGATGGCGAAATTGCGCATTTCTATACCGCACTCGGTGTGGGTTCGCATTTGAAACACTGGGGAATCTCAGAGGATCGTATCACGGAACTCGATTGGTGGGATTCGGCTTCGGCCGGACCTATCGACCTCATCGCTTGTCCGGCGCGCCATTTCTCGGGTAGGGGAGTGACCGATCGAAATAAGACCCAGTGGGCCAGTTGGGTCATAAAATCCGAAGACCACAACATCTATTTCAGTGGCGATGGAGGTTACGGGCCTCATTTTAAAGAGATCGGCGATCAATACGGTCCTTTCGACTTTGCCATGCTCGAATGCGGTCAATACAATGAAGCGTGGGAAGCCATTCACATGATGCCGGAGCAGAGTGTTCAGGCCGGATTAGATGTACAGGCGAAATTGTCGATGCCCATTCACTGGGGTGCATTCAAGTTATCGATCCACAGCTGGACCGAACCCATTGAGCGGTTCAAAGCAGCAGCGCAGGAGAACAATTTACCTGTGATCCATCCACTGATCGGTGAACGATTTGCCATTGGGGTCGATTACCCTCGATCCGAGTGGTGGGCCTATTAGGAAAGGTATTCGGCACATGCTTTTTGAAGCAACGGGAAGAACTCAAAGAAATCCTGTTCGAATTCGCCGTGCATGGCTTTGAGCTCGCGTACTCCTTCTTCCATTCGCGACTCGAACTTAGCTCTCCGGCCCATTCCATGTAGAACGCGATCAATTCCTTCAAGGAGAGCGTAGTTCGTTAGCCAGTCGTACCGCTCCATATAGGGCAACATATGCTGAATTCGCTTGGGAAGTAGATCCCGGTTCGCCCTCATCAAGGCATATTGATCCTGAGCATAGTCTGCCAGTGGCGTAGGGCAGTATTGATCCCAATGGAGTGCTAAATAGTGATCGTAGTAGATGTCTGCCAATACCGATGCGTATTTTTGGTAAATGGGCCGAAGACGCTCCTTGGATCTCTCTACTACGGGATGATGATCGGTGAATTCGTCGATCATCCAATGAAGTTCAACACCAACGGCCATTCGCTCCGGAATGCCTTTTAACTGACTTCTTCGAATCGCATCGCCACAAAAGTTGCCGATAGCCACAAGGTCCTCATCTCCACTCAAGTACAGGTGGGCGAGGTAATTCACTCTTCTTCGGCTTCGTATGCTCTAATAGTGCTCGTGATGATCTCAACACATTCCATAAGCTCCTCCTCGGTCATCACGAGCGGAGGAGCAAATCGAATGATATTTCCATGAGTGGGTTTCGCAAGCAAACCATTGTCGCGAAGTTTCAAACAGATATTCCAAGCAGTATTGCTGTCTTGGTGGTCGTTGATCACAATGGCGTTCAACAACCCACGTCCGCGTACCAACCGAACCAGGTCGGTCTTTTCAATGAATTTGTTCATCTCTACCCGGAAGAGTTTACCGAGACGGCGAGCGTTTTCTGCTAATTTCTCGTTTTCCACGACCTCAAGGGCGGCAATGGCCACTTGGGCTCCAAGTGGGTTTCCACCAAAGGTTGAGCCGTGGGTTCCCGGGGTGATCACCTGCATCACAGCATTATCTGCCAAGACGGCCGAAACCGGATAAACCCCACCACTCAGGGCTTTTCCCAAGATCAAGATATCGGGCTTGTATTCGTACTTCTGTTCACATCGAGCGCCACAATCGCACTCGCCACAAACGGCTAAAAGCGCTCCGGTACGTGCAATACCCGTTTGAATTTCATCGTCGATCAACAAGACGTTAGCTTCCTGACACATCTTCGCTGCTTTGGCCATATAACCTGGAGTTGGAACCATAACACCCGCTTCTCCTTGAATCGGTTCAACCAGGAATCCGGCCACGTGCTCATCTTGCAGGGCTTCGCGGAGCGCATCTAGATCGTTGTAGGGTATACGTATGAATCCGCCCGTATACGGGCCAAAATTCCCACGCGCCTCGGGGTCACTACTAAAACTGATAATGGTGGTCGTTCGCCCGTGGAAGTTGTTCTCCGCTACGATGATCTTGGCCTGATTTGGCTCGATGCCCTTTTTCTCGTACGCCCATTTACGTGCGATCTTGATGGCTGTTTCAACGGCTTCGGCGCCTGTATTCATGGGCAAAAGCTTGTCGTACCCGAAATACTCTGTGGCGAATTTCTCGTAAGGGCCCAAAACGTAGTTATAAAAAGCGCGAGAGGTCAAGGTCAAAGTGCTGGCCTGTTCCTTGAGCGCATTGATGATGTGTGGGTGGCAGTGCCCTTGGTTTACGGCCGAATAGCTCGATAAAAAATCGAAGTACTTTTTGCCGTCGACGTCCCAAACGTACACCCCTTCACCGCGGCTCAAAACTACCGGGAGCGGATGATAGTTGTGCGCTCCGTGTCGGTTTTCGAGATCGATATACTGCTTGGCTTTGGTATCTGTGGCTACGTTTTCCATGATTTCTTTCTTGTGGTCTTCTTCAAAGTTACATTTTGCGATCGAGAGCGACACTATGTGCCTTGTGGCACGATGCGTACCTCAAACACGTTGGGCCATAATTTCCCCGTGACGAATAAATTCCCGGTCGACTCATCATAAGCTATACCGTTGAATACATCGGTACGTCGTGGGTATGATCTTCGGTCGAATATCTGCGTAAAATCAACGATTCCGGTCACCGCTCCGGTTTTGGGGTCTATCCGGCAGATATATCCCGTGCCGTACACATTGGCCCAGATTTCACCGTTGATCCACTCTAATTCGTTGAGGTTGATCATCCGCGCTCGCTCATTGTATACTTGCAACACACCGATCTCGGTCATAGTTTGCGGATCGAGGATGTAGATGCGGTGACTTCCATTGCTCATGAACAGTGCCGTATCATTGTGCGTAAGTCCCCATCCTTCGGTATTGTAATTGAACTCCTCTATGGGTTTCAAGGTTTCGAGGTCGTATACGAATCCGGTCTTCCCTTGCCAGGTGAGCTGATAGAGCTTGTCATCCTTTACCGTGATGCCTTCTCCGAAAAAACGGGCCGGAATACTGTGACTGCGAACGATCTTGCCCGTTTCGACTTCTACTTCACGAAGGCTCGATTGACCCTTGAGTCCGGTACCCTCGTAGAAAACTCCATCGTGTAGATACAATCCCTGAGTGTAGGCATTGGGGTCGTGCGGAAGGGTACGAACCAACTCGTAGGTGTATTGATCGGGCTCCTGAGCAGCTGCGATCTCCTTGATCAAGGTCTTGCTTTGTGCTTGGCCATACGCTGTTTTACCGGTCAGAGTAAACGCGTACTCCCCAAGCTTTTGGTCAGCGCTGAACCAGAGGAGCCCGGTTCCGCTTCCTGCCGTAGGCAGCCCGTTAACTGTCCATTGCCATTCACCGATATCGAAGCTATGATCTACGACCTCGACGTTTATGACCACGGTATCGCCTTGATTTAATAGCGGAGCGGAACCTTCTGATACGAGGCGAAATAGGGTAGGGAGCTTTTCGATCTTTGACGGGCTATCACCCGTTGATTTCGGGTCTGATTGGCAAGCGACGAGGAGCAATATGGTGACAAAGGGAACGATTCGGCGCATAAGGCGTTTATTTGGCGTAAAAGTAGGGTGTATTTTTGCACTATGGAAATCAAAAAGGGGATGCGTGTGGCTTTGATCGACGACGTACTCGAAGGTACGGTGACCGAAGTGCGTGGTAACCTCGTTACCTTTAAGACGGATGACGGATTCAAGGAAGAGGCCTGGAGCCATGAATTGGTGGTTGATAGCGGGGAAACCTACGATATCACTCGGGTGACCGATGAAGACGAGTTGCCGAAGTTGATTCGCGAAAAAGAAGGGGAGCCGAAGAAAAAGCCGATCTCGAAGAGACACAGCCGACTTTCGCGCAAGGTCGATATGGAAGTGGACCTGCACATTCATCAACTGGTCGACATTGAGCGCGGTCTCAACTCACACGATAAACTGCGTATTCAGGTAGAGCACTTTGAACGCAAGATGCATTTCGCCCTGCAGAATAATCTGCATCGCGTGGTTTTTATACACGGAGTTGGAGCGGGTGTGTTAAAACACGAAATTTGTAGGCTGTTGGATGAAGTCTATCATCTGGAGCATTTCGACGCGGCATTCCAGAAGTACGGCTTCGGGGCAACGGAAGTTCTTTTATAATAGCCACAACGACAGCTACAGCTACAACAAATGAAGGTAATTAACTGTTGCTGTTGCTCACACTGTTGCCGAGAAAAATAGCGTTCCGTTCTGTCGCTGCCAGGCCTAGCCTGGGGGAGGAAAGTCCGGACAACTCAGAGCACCATACTTCCTAACGGGAAGGGCCTTCGTTCGGGTACGGAGGTACGACCAGTGCCGCAGAAAAGAACCGCCTCGCTTGCGAGGTAAGGGTGAAAAGGTGGGGTAAGAGCCCACCAGTGCATCGAGCGATCAGTGCAGCTGGGTAAACTCTATGGGTTGAAAGACCGTGTATACCGGGATTGAGGGCTGCTCGCCCGACCGGGGGGTAGGTCGATGCCGATCGTACGCGTGAGCGTGCGGCTAGATAAATGACAGAAGCCTGCTTCGGCAGGATACAGAATCCGGCTTACAGGAACGCTAAATACCCGAGAAAAACAAAGCCGCCATCCGAAAGGAAGGCGGCTTTGCCATTTATTATTGGATAGCGATTCAGTTCGTCACTTCTTCTACGGTTTCCGACACGATCTCGTGTTCGGCCAAATATCGCTCTGCATCGAGAGCTGCCATACATCCTGTTCCGGCCGCGGTTACTGCCTGGCGGTACACTTTGTCCATAGTATCACCAGAAGCAAAAACTCCAGGTTTAATGGTCTTGGTGCTTCCCGACTTAACGATGAGGTAGCCGACATTGTCCATTTCGAGTTGTCCTTTGAAGATGTCTGTATTCGGCTTGTGGCCGATTGCTACGAAAAACCCTTGAATGGCCAGTTCTGATTTTTCGCTGGTTTCGTTGTTCACGATACGAACTCCTTCGACTACTCCATCACCGAAGATCTCTTCGGCTTCTGTATTCCAGTGCACGGTGATGTTTTCTGTATTGAAAACCCGGTGCTGCATCGCTTTTGAAGCGCGCAATTCGTTGCGGCGTACCAACATATGAACGTGCTTACAAAGCTTTGCGAGGTACGTAGCTTCTTCTGCGGCAGTGTCACCACCACCTACGATGGCCACGTCCAATCCCTTGTAGAAAAATCCGTCGCATACCGCACAAGCACTGACTCCGCTACCTGCATAGGTCTTTTCAGACTCTAGTCCGAGGTACTTGGCACTTGCTCCGGTTGAAATGATCACGGTTCTGGCTTGAATCTCGGTCTTGCTATCGACCCAAAGCTTGTGGTAATCTCCGGCCTCTTCGCTGAACTCGACCTTGGTGACCATACCCCAGCGGACATCGGTACCAAAGCGCTCAGCTTGAGCCTTAAGTTCTTCCATCATGGCCGGACCGGTGATTCCGTCCGGGTATCCCGGGAAGTTCTCGACCTCCGTCGTTGTGGTCAATTGACCTCCAGGTTCCATTCCCTGAATCATGACCGGTTTAAGGTCTGCACGTGCAGCATAGATCGCTGCCGTATAGCCCGCAGGACCCGATCCGATAATGACGCAGTCCAGTTTTTCTATTCCGTTGCTCATAGCTTCATTTTTATCGATGCACAAAATTAAGAAGAATGACCGTCACCTTTTGTCACTAAGGTTACAAACTTATTATGGGATATAAACAGTGTCGATGGACTCCGCATAACCGCCCCAGATCCCAAGTCCGCCATTGATGTTGGAGGCTACGTTCTGGGATGGGCTAAAGGCGTCGCTAGCCTCGTTATTGCGCGTGCTTTGCCAAAACTCATAAGTGGTAGAAGAAATGGCGTCCCAGTACAGAATGACCGCTTGACCCGGAACAAAGCGGAATTGATCCGGAACCGATTCGCTTTCTTCGGGCACATAGCGCTCGGCGTAGGTACGCGATCGATACACTGTTGATTCATATGTGAGCCCATTTACGAGCCTATCGGTCCGGGTAGCTCCGCTGGTAGCAAATGGGATTTCGTCGATGCCGATGCGTTGGTAGTACAATCGGTGGTAGTTTCCCAAGGTATCGGGGTCGCTGTATTGGTAGTGGATCGGGCCAACGCTGTCTCCTGTTTCAAGGTGAACGTCATCGGCTTTCCACCAAAGCGAATCGAGCGAATTCACTTTTGGAATATAAGTAGATGCGGTGAGCAGTTTTCCATCGATATAGACCTCGAGATCGTAGCGCTGATTTTCCTGGCCGATGATCTGAGTTCCGAAGTAGGCGACAGGAGGCAGGTAGCCTGGGGCTACATCAAATTCACAGGTATCGCGAACGATCCCGTTTGAGACCACGATTAGGGCATCTTCGATGATGAAATCTTCGTAATTGGTGAGATCGATGGTGCCGAGAAATTCGATATTCCGCGTCAGGTGAATACGGGCCGGTTTACCAGTGGTGATGTAACCTTCGACACTGATCTTTGCTTCGTAATCGGCCAGCTCCAAATCGATGTTACTCTCGCATCCGCCCGAGAGGGCGAGAACAGAAAGAAAGAGGAATATATTCTTAAGCGTTTTCATAGAAATTTGAAATTCCACGTGACACTCGGCAGAATGGGGAACAAGGTGATTTGGCGCGCGGCTAAACTATAGGTTCCGTCAATGATGCTGCCCTGGCCATCGAAATAAACGAAGAAGGGGTTTTGTCGGTTGTATGCATTGTAGACGCTGAACACGAAGCTCGACTCGAACCGCTTTGTCTTTCTCGCGACCCAAGTAGCGCTGAGGTCTAGACGATGGTAAGCGGGTAGGCACTTGCTGTTGCGCGGCCCCCATTCAGTATAGAACTGCCCGTCGATGAGGTAGCGCGACTTTGGTGGGGTATAGTTTGATCCACTTCCGAATACGAAAACGGTTCCGAGGCTCCACTTTTCGGAGAGCTTGTAGTTCAGGGCGATCGAGATATCGTGAGGTCGGTCGTAAATTGCCAGGAAGGTGTTTCCTTCATTGAGTTCCGGGAAATAGCGTAGACTTCGACTCAGGGTGTATCCGACCCATCCGGTAAGTTTTCCGGTACTCTTTTTCACGAAGAACTCGACCCCGTAGGCTTCTCCAGTGCCAAAGGTGAGGTTGTTATCCGGGTTGTCGGCAATGTTTTCGTTCGGCGTAACCCCTTCTTTGTAGGCGACCAGGTTGTCGAGTTCTTTGTAGAAGACTTCGATGGAGAATTCATAAGTGTTGTTCCGGAAGTTTTGAAAATAGCCCACGCTGTACTGGTGTCCGGTCTGCGGCTTTACGACATCGGAAGAAGGTAACCATAGGTCGGAAGGAAGGCCGAGAGCCGAGAAGCTGACCAGGTGGAGGTATTGGTAGTTCCGAACGAGTCCGATCTTCACAGAACTCTTATCATTGAGGCGGTATCGTGCACTGAATCGCGGCTCCCAACCGAGATAGCTTTGAACGGTTTCTCCCGTTCGGTACGATACAGTGTCCTCTATGGAGCCATTGGGATCCTTGAGGTAACGGTCGAACGGTCCTACTTGATTGAAAAACGAAACGCGGAGTCCTGCATTGATTCGGAGCCGCTCGGAAACGTCGAAGTCGTTGAGCGCGTAAACGGCTGCCTCGTGGGCGTGTTGGCGGTTGACGCCCTTTGCACCGAACGAGGTGTTTTGTTGCCGGCCTCCAACATTGGACGGTGTAATAATGTGTCGGATATAGTTAGCTCCGAACTTGATCCGGTTACGGGGGTTGGGGTGGTAGCTGAAATCGGTTTTTAGGGTGTAATCCTGAACACCGCTGTACAGCTGGTAATCGAACGTTGAGTTGGAGGCTTCGTATTGAAAATAGTAGTCGCTGAATACGGCCGTGGTGTTCACAAATAATTTATCGGTGAATAGGTGGTTCCAACGAACGCTCGCCGTAGCATTTCCCCAGGGAATCGAATTTTGATAGTCGCTTTTTGGGTCGTTGAATACAAAGGCGTCGCGTCCAAAATACCCCGATACGTATATTCGATCGCGATCGGTTAGGCGGTAGTTCAGTTTGAGGTTGAGGTCATAAAAAAAGTAGGTGTTCCCTTCAATCTCAGTACCTCGGACGAATGGTGCCAAGAACAGATCGACATAGGTTCTACGGGCCGAAAACAAATACGAGGCGCGGTCTTCGACGATTGGCCCTTCGGCGGTGATACGGGAAGCTATGAGGCCGATCCCTCCTTGCTGTTGGTGGCGTTTATAATTTCCGTCGCGTTGGCTGATATCGAGCACAGAACTCAATCGTCCTCCGTAATTCGCCGGCATTCCGCCCTTGATCAGCTCTACCTTTTTAAGCGCATCGGCGTTGAATACACTGAAGAAGCCGAGTAGGTGAGAGGCGTTGTATACCACGGCTTCGTCGAGCAGGATGAGGTTCTGATCGGCACCCCCACCGCGTACGTAGAATCCGCTCGATCCTTCTGCAGCGCTTTGTACTCCGGGCAATAATTGAATCGATTTAAGTACATCGACTTCGCCTCCTACCACCGGAATTTGCTTAATGAGGTCGAGTTCGAGGTCGACTCGTCCCATATCAACGCCCTCTACGTTTCGGTCCGGGGAATCGGCGGTGACCACCACTTCGTCGGTGATGAGACTACTGGCTTCAAGTTCAAAGGAAAGGGTGGTGTCACTCTTCAGTGGTATGGTAATGTCGAACTCCTTGTAACCGAGGTATGAGATCCGAATATTTGCGAATCCACCCGCAAGGGTGAGCGAATAAAAACCGTACACGTTGGTTGATGTCCCTAGCGATTGGCTCGGTTCGAACACATTGGCGCCGATCAGCGACTCGCCTGTTGCGGCATCGGTTACATAGCCGCTCACGGTATAATTTTCCTGTGCCGACAAAGTCAGCGACAGAAGTAAAACCCCGATGAGTGATATATTTTTCATTGGAAATTGCGAAAGTAATTCTAATTTTGTGCCCCCTCAAGGAGGTACGTTACGTTAACGTAAAGAAAGCCTCACATGTTGAGTCGAATCGGGGTGTAGCTTAGTCCGGTTAAAGCGCGCGTCTGGGGGGCGCGAGAGCGGAGGTTCAAATCCTCTCACCCCGACATGAAGAGACGACTTGCCACTTTGGTAGGCCGTCTTTTGTTTTTTACCCCAGTGCCTTCGGCTGTCAACCCCTTGTATTTAGGGATTAAATCAAAGAGCAAGGCAAAATCCAAAAGGACTTTTTTATCCAACAAAAGACGGTTCGACCCAATTTTTTTCACAAAGGCCTTAATTTCCCCAAAATCATCCGAAGAAATCAGCCGACCCGCATCATTACTGGCCTCCACGAACCCACGCACAAGTTCGACCCACTCAACACCCCTTTTCTCAAAATCTTGCTTTTGAGCCTCTAAATCAACTTTCTCTTTTAGAAGTTGCTCCTTCTTTTTGAGGTAGATTTCTTGCTCAATCATCCCGTCAAGAAAACCGTTTACCAGTTTATCCAATTTGGTTTCGGTTTCATCCAACTGCCGTTTCAGATTTTGGGAAAAGGACTGTTTGCCATGTTTTTCCTCGCGCTTCACCCGCTCACATTCAGCCAGCAGAAAATCGCCCCACCCATCCGGTAAAGCAACCTTTTCTAATATCGCTCTCAATTCCCCAAGCAAAGCCTTATCGCTCAAATAGCCTTGCGCACATACGCCAAACTTCTTTGAACAGCGGTAGTAAACGTATTTCCGTTGTTTGGCGTATTGAGCCGTAATTTGCCCTCCACACTCCCCGCAAGTTAGAAGGCCAGTAAATGGAAAGTTATGGCGTCCTACTTGCTTGCGTGGCCTCGATCGTCTGTGCAATTCCTTTTGCACCGCTTCAAAGATTGCTTTATCCAAAATCGGTTTAAATGCGCCTTCGAATAGTTCCCCTTTGTGTTCAATCAAACCCAAGTAAGTTGGATTGGTCAATATTCGATACACAACCGATTTTACAACAGGCTTTCCCGTCTTGCCCGCAACGCCCCAAAGGAAAAGCCTGTGCCGGATGGATTCCAAGCTATGCCCACCCGCTGCAAATTACTTGTATAGCCTTCTAATGATTTTCGCTTTTACCGGATCAACGTCAATATTCCTCGTTTTCGGATTGTTGATGTAGCCAAATGGCGCATAGCAATGATATTCCCCGCGCCTGATCTTTTGCCTTATCCCGCGCAGCACATTTTGCGAAAGGTTATCCGAGTAATATTTTGACTGCCCGAACGCTACTTGCAGCATAAATAAACCTTGTGGCGTAGGTTCAAACCAAAAGGTCGGAAACTTCAATGCCACCACACGCTTTAAATCGATCAGGTAAATGATTTGCCCACCGTCCATGCTATTCCGCGCCAGCCGATCGGGATGCCAAGCTAAAATCCCAATCGGCTCCCTACTTTCATAAACCTTTGCCATCATTTCATTGAACACAGCCCGCCCCGGTTTCTTCGCGCTCTTGCTCTCTACAAAGGTTTCTGCAGTCTTGATTTTTTCCCTGCGCGCAAAATCATTTAGCTCTGTAATCTGCGCTTCAATTGACATTACCTGTCGCTCCTCATCTTCGGTCGATTTTCTGGCATATAAGAAGTATTTCGTTTTCATAATTATCAGGTTTATTGGTACAACAAATGGCCATCCTGCGCACTCTCAGGCCAACGCGCTTTCCCGCTTGCAGCGGGAGTGAAAAAAATTGGGTGTTCAGAAGAGGGGAACACGCGCTGTCGCGCACTAATTCCCCTCTCCTGAACTGGCGGTTTGCAACCGCCACGAACCACCTTTTGAAGGACAAAAAAGTCCAATTGGATAATGCCAAGCCCAATGAAATAATCCCTAAATACAAGGGGTTGACAGCCGAAGGCACCGGGGTAAAAAAGAAAAGACGGCCTACCAAAGTGGCAAGTCGTCTCTTCATGTCGCGTTTCGCAATCGAAGTTATTACTCACTATCAACATTCTATCCACATATAGTCCACAAGCGTTAGCGGCGGGGGCATCCGCGTT
>JAGWBA010000006.1 GCA_021296215.1 Flavobacteriales bacterium | reverse complement strand
ACAAAGTATTTAGTGAAGGCTAGTTCCCTTGCATCTATCCTTTTGTCTTATCCCGGCTAGTATTAACTGCCTTAAGTGCCGTTCAGATTCTTCGAGAACTATAAAACGTGTACGGCCGTTCCTTTTTTTCGGTATAGCATCGCTTACCAAACCCCACATCAGTTCGTACACCGGCCATTAAAGTCTCGAATATCAACAACTCTTATGACCTCTTTCTAATCCTCTATAACTATAAGAGGCTCCCGGTCGGGAGCCTTTTCGTTGTGATATATATTAAACGATCAGAATTCTTTCCGGACGGCGATTTGGTTTAGGGGTTTGCGTTTTCGTTCCGCGATCTCGCGGCTCTTAAAAGGCTCTTCCAATTGTTTTACATCGCCTCGAGGCCCGACTGCGAGGAAGCACACCGGCTCTTCGTGCTCGTCGAGTCCGAAGCGTTTCACCGTATCAGTGTGGTGATATCCACCGAGCATGTGCACATTGAGTCCCATTTCAGTAGCCTGAATGGTGAACTGCATATTAGCGGCTCCGGCATCGTGCATGTAGTGGCGATTGGGCATTCCATTGCGCTCGAAATGACGGCGTGAGGTACAGAGTACAAGAGCTCCGGCTTCCTTAACCCAAGGCTTGTTTCCGTCCATGAGCAATGTCCACATCTCATTGAATGCTGCCGTTCCCTGAAGTGCGAAATAGTACTTCCAAGGCTGCTCATTCATGGAGCTCGGCGCCCAATGGGCCGCTTCGATCAAGGTCAGAACTTGCTCATCGGTCAACGGCTCACCCGTATAGGCTCGACCGCTCCACCGCTTGCACAGTAGGTCCGACACTTCTGTTTCGGTCCTCGCTTTCTTGATCTCTTCAGTATTCGTCATCAAATCTTCCATGTTTATCGCATTGGCACTTCCATAAGTAACACTTCCGCACCATCAGTGTGCGAAGTTACGGCAATTTCTTGGGCTCCTTCTATCGCGAGCCCATCGCGTCGGGCCAAATCATGCCCGTCGATCGACACTTTACCTTCGATCACGAAGGCATAAATACCGTTTCCAGTTTTTTAACCTCATATCGCTCACCTTGTTCTCGGTTGAACTTCCCGAGATGAAACCAAGCGTCTTGGTGGATCCATACTCCTTCGTCGTCGGCATTCGAACTCAGAATTTGTTGGAATTGGCCCTCGCGGGCCGATGGGTCGAGTGTGATCTGGTCGTACAGCGGCAATACGTTGCTCTCTCGGGGGAATACCCAAATCTGCAGGAACTTCACCACCTTCTCGCGATTGGCGTTGAGTTCGCTGTGTTAAATTCCCGTTCCGGCGCTCATCACCTGCACATCGCCTTCTTTGATGACGCCATCGGTGCCCATGCTGTCGCGGTGACGCAAATCCCCTTCGAGTGGAATCGAAATGATCTCCATATTCTCGTGCGGATGAGTTCCAAAGCCCATTCCGGGTTGAACTTCATCGTCGTTGAGTACGCGAAGCACGCCGAATCCCATGCGATCGGGATCATAGTAGTTCGCAAAGATAAAGGCGTGGTGTGTATTGAGCCAACCGTGGTTGGCGTGTCCGCGCGAATCGGCGCGATGTAATATATATCGGGTCTTGGTTGCAGTATCCATAACGTATGAGTTAAGTTTCTATGCAAAGTTCCGAAGTCGACGGACGCCCTGCATTGAAATAGAACAAGAACGCTACTGGATACGTCGGTGGCGGATCTTGCTCAAGAACTCAGGCGTGATGCCCAAATAGGCAGCGATGTGTTTTTGGCTCACGCGGTTGGGGATGTCTGGATAGCGACGCAAGAACTCCTCGTAACGCTCTTCGGCCGGTTTGGCAACGGTCGTTACGAAACGGTGTTGTAGGGTGCTCAGGGCGCGTTCCAGAAGTTGGCGAAAAAGGCTTTCGAATACGGGTATTCTCCGATACAACTCATTTTTATCCTCGACCTTGATCATCAGCACTTCAGTATCATCCAGAGCTTCGATGTAGAACTCGGCCGGACGCCGCTCGATCTTGGAAGCTAAATCGCTGACCCACCAATCTTCAATGGCGAACATGAGGTTGACCTCTCCACCATTTTCGTCGAGGTAGTATACGCGGAGACAGCCCTTTTCTACGAAGGCTTCCCAATCGCGGATCTCGCCGGCTTTGAGTAAATGCTCTTTCTTCGCGAATTTTCGCGGCTTCAGAATAGAGTGGAAGTAGGCTCTTTCGTCGTTGTCGATCGATATGCAACGGTCGATGTACGCATCGATTCCGATCCTCATTTCTTCTTTGTTTGTTGGATTTAGCGATCGGATTAAAATCCAAGCAGGCGTCGACCCACCGGTCGAGGTGCTCCTGCTGATCCACGCCTTCGGGCGAAACGAAGTAAAAGCCCTTCATGGACTTTCCGGTGAAATCCATCATTCGGGTGCCCGGCATTCCAAGCCAGATGCTGTCTTCATTTGGAGTTACCCGCGCCATCAGTTCGTTCTTTACGACCCCAATGCACATTTTGTCATCGACCATAAAACAGAGCCCACCGAACATTTTCTTTTCAATGTAGGAGGTGGATCGCTGCTGAAGTGATTGCCTGATTCGTTCCGCAAGGTGTTCGTCAAAAGCCATGACTTGGAATTTCCGTCAAATTACGCTTTTTGTCCTATGTATCTGATCACCGCAGCTTCTCCTTTATGATATTGGCCTTCGGCCAGATGCACGACCTGCGTTTCACAGAGCTCTTCGGTGAGCGCTGAAAAATCGGAGCTCAATTTTTCAGGAGTATAGAGGAGCGATTCGTTTTGTGGGCCTCCGCTCGACCGACCGATTTGGTCGGGATTGAAGGCTTCCAGTATGATCAGGACTCCGGTACCAATCGGTCCGCAAGTCTCGGATGAATTTCTTCTCGAAGCGGGTCGGGCATGTGGGCATAAATGAGCGTGATGAGGTCGAAATCGCGCCAATCGTTGGGCAACTCCTGGTACGAGAAGTTCTCATAGACGAGATCTACTGATCTTTCTGAAGCGAGCGACATTGCCTTTTTTCGTCCGCTTGAGCTGTAGTCGAAGGCCCAAGCGTTCCAGCCAAGGGAAGCGGCATAAACAGCATTACGGCCTTCACCCTCGGCGGGGAAAAGAACCTTTCCGGCCGAGAGGCCGCGCAAACGAAGCTTCAAAAACTCGTTGGGCTCTTTGCCATAGGGAAACCCCTCCTCGGCGTACCGCTCATTCCAGAAATCCTGCATCACTTTGGTTCAAAGACGAGCGCTACTTTGTTGAAATCTGCGGCGGCGTTGATCACGGCCACGTACTCGTCGTACCGATCGAGCGGACAGTCAATGGTCTTGTAGTACTCGTATATGTCTACGATGATGGTATTTCCTTTGAGCCGATACTCCGAAATAAACCCGAATTGCTCACCGCTAATGCCTTCTGGCACCACATGGATATTGAGATCATCGAGATTGCTGGGCTCGTAACCTTCGGGTATTTCGATCTCGAGTGTGCGCTCGTACATGCGGCAATGCTCGGTTTCGATCGGCAATTGTCGCTTTTCTTCCTGATACATTTCGGCCTGTGGGCCAATGAGCTCTCCGGCATTCAGAATGATCTTGTTTCCGGCCAATTGTAGAAGATCAGGGGCGTTAAAGGAAGCTTCCATGATGAATGGTTTCTTCATGAAGTTTTCGGGGCCACCATTTCGGAAGATGACATTCGGCTCCTTTGCGTCCTGATAGAAGTTGCTGAGTAGATCGGTTCTGAATTCCTCCTGCTCCTCTTCGTCCATGAACTTCAGAGAGCCCTGTAGGCCCATCGCAGAGTAGCCGGTGAATTCTTGATACGAGTTTACATCCACGGTGGCGCGATCCGACCGAATTGCGGCACTCACGACCATTTTATGGTTACTCACCGTATCCTCGGGAACTTTGATCATTTCAATGCGGTCTACACCGGTCGTAATGTCTCCGGCTGAGACTTCCATGATAAAGAGGCCGTAGTTGAAGATGTGTGAGTCGCTGACCAACGGAAATCGCGAAAAGTTGTTTCCCGGATCGAGGTAACCATCCACTTCGGGGAGGTAGAGGAGAAAGTCGCGCAGGAATGTCGCCGATTCAATATCCTTTTGGAAGGGCAGCAAGAATCGATCCGAGGTGATAAGGAGCTCAACGGGAATGCCGGCGAGTTTGTAAAGTCGGTAAAGGACAAGTGCCGTTCCTTCGTCGTTGGCCACACCGTTGTCGAATATGAACTCGATATCTTCAAGGCGGTCGTCATTTATGCCTAGAATGGTGTGCTCCGATTTGAATGCGTTTTCGATCAGCCAAATGCGATCTTGCTGTGTGGGCTCGCTTTCATAATCAATCGTTTTCAGGAATTTACTGAGCTTTTTCTCAACACGCCCCTTAAGGTCTCTATTGAAGTTCGCGTAGACGTTCTGACTGATTTGAGAATAGGAGAAGATGTTTTTTGCCCCGGTGGAAAGATTCTCGTTCAGCTGCAAAATCAAAGTGGGGTTGTGTCGCTCTCGGTTGCTCGATGTTTCATTGTGCAGTGCTTCTAAATCGAATTGCTCACTCGAGAGCGAAAAAGCACCATCGGGCAAGGTGTCGCGGACAGGCATCGGGGCACCTGCAAAAACGCTGGACTCATACACCAGGTTTTCGGGAGAAATATGTTCAAAGAAGAACCGTTCACAGGGGTAATCATCTCGAAAGCTGTAGACCATATTCGTTTGCACAGCTGTTTGAAGGAAATAGTAATACTCGATGATACTCGCCATTTCCACTCCTTCAAGCGCAAAGTAGGTCACTTCTTCTTCGTCTTCGTTCGTGGAGTTTTGTACATCGGCCTTTCCAAGGCGCTTTACGGAACCGTCCGGCGATATCACACGAGCGTTGAATCGTATCAAATCCTGCTTGTCCCGAACGGGCAAAAAGATCTTGTTATAAGCATCAATAGCATCCAGACTGTTTACGTAAACCTGTTTGTGAACTAGACGATATTGATTCAATCGATCGTCTTCATAGACCTGCTCGATCTGAATTTCATAATCGACCATAACCAGCTCTTCCTCGGGATCATCAATGGTAGCGTAAATTTCGTCGTATTTTGGCTGTACCTTCCAAAACGAAATTTCATCAAGGTATTTTTGAGCGAATGTGAGCGAACCGGAAATCAAGGCGATCCCAAGTATTGTAGCTTTTTTCATGGATTGGGTTTGATGATGATTTGTTGTCTAAGGCTGTTAGAAATCGTATTGGCCAGATCAGTGTATTGATTGAGGTCTTCGGTCGATACCATCAATTGGTATTGATCGAGCTGTTGGTCGTATATGAGTTTATTGCCAACCACAGAGTAGTTGCTTTTATACCGACCGGTCGAGTTCGTAAAATCCGTGGCCTCCGGCAGGTAGTCGATTTCCCACTTTTCAATGTCTAGAATGTGTACCATTCGGTATTGAGCCAAAAACTTAAAGCTCAGACCTACTTCGCGATCTGGTTCTGGAGCCTCCTTGCTGAATACCTCTTCGATACTCATATTCACGATCGTTTCATCGTCCATTTGTAAAGCGTGATTAGGGAGGTCGAAGGTGTAGTGGACGATCAAGGATTTAGTGCGGTCATCTAAGTTCTCAAAATAGAGGGTGTCCAACATGAACTTGTTGGAACCTTTTTCGAGTAAGCTGCGAAAGATCTTCCTTTTCCGTCTTTCGTTGGCTCCTTCCAAAAGGTTCTCAAAATGCCCACGCTGATAACCTCTAACGGTTAGCTTTCCTTTTCCCGAAAGCACTCCGCCTTCTATATGAGTCCACACCGAATCGATTAATGCATTCAGTTCGGGTTTTGGGGTTGGAATAAGTTCAATGCGATAGTCTTTACAATCGAGATCAACGAAAGCCTCCTGCCCTTGTGTGAATTGCGAAGGGTATCCGAAAGGAATGTAAGGACTGGTTGCGTCGAGGAAGTAAGAAGTATCGGGTAGCTCTACCTGGGCGATCATATGATTATCGACCGCTGGGGAGGCGAATTCTTCGTAAGAGTAAGGGATGTCGCTAGTGCCAACCCATACGTGATGTGCTGTGATATCCTTGGAGCGGAGTAGAGCGACCAGCAAATTGCTCAAGCCTTTGCAATCGCCAAATCTACGGTCGCATACAGATATTGCTCTGTCCGGAATGTATCCGTTGTATCCGTCTTCGATGGCCACATATCGGATATTTTGTTGTACCCATTCAAAGATCATACGGGCCTGTTCGTTGGGATTGGTAATGCCTGCAGTGATGGAGTCCGCTAATTCCTTGATTCGATCAAGATCTTCACCTTTAGCCGATTCTGCCAGAAAGCCGCAATACCAGCTATGAAGATCGTCGGTGTTTCGCAGAACGAATTGCTGTTCGCCTTTCCCATCGCTGTAACCTGCAACTCGTACATGAATAGTAGGGGTGTAGTATCGGACCGGAGGGCCATTCGATTCGAATTGAACTCTGGGTGCCTCGGTTACAATATATCGGAGAATACGATTGCTTCCTTTTGTGTCTTCATCAACCCTGTACTCAACCCCATCGAATGCGTACAAGTTAATGATAAGCTCGACTTCCTCTGGGGAAACGATCTCGAAGACCATGTCCTCAACGGGCATAAAAGGATTAATTCGGAAGGAAGGAAGCAGGTGCATGTCGTTCAAAGCGTATGCACTGGCTACGTGTGTTTGACTCCCGCGTGTCAATTCATTGAATTCGAGCTGCGTTACCTTAAGGTCATCGTGAAAAATGGAACGGTCGCTGTCGTCATACTCTTTCGATACTTTCACGGGAAGCTTTTTGTATTTTGATTCCGACTTTGGATTCAATGCATAAGCGTCCCATTCAGTCATTTGACGAAAGCCAGAGCTGTACAAACTCCTGATTTGCAAGGCAGAAGGGGGTGCTTCAAGATGTAGGTCGGTTTCTTTGACCGTGTGTTTACCGATTAGCTGGTCGTCCTCAAAATAAAACTCCACCTTTTCGTGCAACTGAAGTCCCACTTGAGCTTGACCCGGGTATTTAGTAGAATACTGTTCAATGAGCTCATTCGGCTTTTGCGCCCAAATCAAAAGCGGGGTCAACAAGGTGAAGGTGAGTATTCCCTTAGTGATTCTCATATCCGACGATTTCATTCATTACAAAGTACAACGTGATCACCTTATTACCTTGCATATCGTAGTAGATTTTTTCGCCGTGGGTATAACCATAGTATTCAGTGCGCTTGATATAGGGTTGCCCGTTCTCGTAAAAGAATTCGATTAGACCATGCTCGACACCGTCCTTGTAGTTTTTGCGCATTCGGATATTTCCGTTCGGGTAGTAATCTTCTGAAACTCCCTGCCACAGGCCATATCCATCGCATTTTTTGCTGTACATCAATGACCCGTCGGGATGGTAAGCTTTGATCTCTCCCACGTTGCTGCCGAATTTGTACTCCGATTCAAGAGATACTTGACTGTTGGCATAGTAACAAACTACTTTTCCCGATTCGTTTTCCATCCAAATTGTATCGCTCAATACCCCAGGACTCTTTTCGTACTGATAGCCAACAAATACGCCTTCGTAGTAATGCTTTATATACATGATCTCTCCGGTTGGCGCATACCATGTATTTTCACCATGTGGTCTTCCTAAAACGAAGTTTCTCGTTCTGAACTCTTGACCATTGGAGTGGTATTCAGTAGTGGGGCCGTGTACAACATTGTCTAAATAGGTTGCAGTTTCTTCGACTTTTCTAGAAGGGTAATAAGTGATTCGCTCTCCTGACCTTCTGCCCAAAACGTTTTCAGCGGTACTCTCGATCTCACCCATTGGATTGTAAAAGGTCAATGCTCCGTGATTCGAATTGCTTAATTGATCAACTTTGAGCTGAATTTGTTCATTGGGGTAGTAAGTTGCACTCCTACCATGCGTGCCACCATTTATTATTTCATATTCCAATGATGGCTTTCCATTCGAGTAGTATCCAGTGAGCAATCCATCGCCATGGGATAATTTCGATGTGTCAATGGGGCTCCCCAAGGTGTCGTAACTGATCAATCCATTGAGGCGGTCCTCTTCATAGAGCCACTCTTCTTTAATATTCCCATTGGGCCAATACGATTCATTGAACCCGTAAACCTTGCCATCCTCGTACCAGCCCACGGAGCTCAATGATCCATCGGGGTAGTACGACCTCCACTCTCCCTGTTTGTCGCCGCCCCGATACAATCCAGAATCGGCGAGTACTCCGTGAACGTAATATTTCGATCCAGGACCTTCAGCGCTACCTTCTGAATTCGAGTGCCGACTAGCGACCATTCCATTGGAGTGGTACTCGATGTATTCTCCTTCCAGTTCGCCATCCCGGTAATTTCCGATCGAGCTTAGGACACCATCTTCGAAGAACTCCCACGTACCCGTTCTTTTTCCGTTCTCAAATAATCCCTGGGAAATCACTTCGCCATTTTCATCGAGAATACTCACCTCAACTTGTCGTCGTCCGGTATTATAGCGATTTATGACTTCTTCGTTTTCATCGAAAAACACGAGGGTTTGTAATGCTCCTTCTTTGTGTTCCTGTTTGCAATACAGGCTGCCGTCACCTCGGAAGTATTGTGATACGCCGTCTTGCTCACCGCCGCTATAGCTTTCTTTTGAGATCAATTTTCCAAAGACATCAAAATTATCGATCACGCCTTCGTATTCATCATCGGCCGCTCTTCCTTCAGAACGCTTTTCACCGGTCGAGTAATAGGTAGTGAAAGGTCCGTTGGATTTTCCATCGATGTACACCTGCTGATCAACGAGCTGCCCGTTATACGCATACTGAAGTCTTTTGCCGTTGATGTAATTGTCCGTGACATCGAACTCGAGGTACAGCGAGCTGTCGGCATAGAACTCTTCAAACTTTCCCTGAAACACTCCCATGTCACGCGCATAAATGTACTCGATCTGCCCGAATGCAAAGTATTCTGTGACCTCTCCGTCATAGGTTCCGTCAACAGCTTCCACTTCGCTTTGCAGAGAACCGTTTGGATAGTACTCTTTCTCAGGGCCGTGTTTTTTTCCATCCCTGTACATTGAAGATATACTTATTACTCCATTCGGGTAGAATTCCTTCCATTCACCATTCAATTCTTGGTCCTCAAAATGTTGGATCCTTAAGGTGTCGTGATACTTGCGATAGAAGATTAGATCGCCATCGGGTTTGCCATCTATGAACTGCGATTCAGACAGTAAAGCCCCATCTCTATAAAAGTACTGCCAGTATCCGTTCATGGTACCATCGCGATCTAATTCACCTCGAGCAATGACGTAATCCGATTGGCCGTCAAACCTAGTAGTCATATCGATCATTTCACCATTAACTTCTACGGGATAAACCTCGTGCATCGAAATAAATTCGTTGGCAAGCCGTGTGCGAAGCTCCACGAGCTTGTTCGTGTTCTTATTGACCTGCTTTTGAATGCTTTCCAGCCCGGAACTATTGATGGTCAACAGAGAAAGGAGTTTGTATTTCTCGGCCGCCATGAGTTCGACGAAATCGTGATAATAGTCTCCCCAGAAACCATTCGACTTGGGCAATTTGGCCACCTCGTTAATGGTCAAGTGTATTGCTTCCGTGATCGGGAATACGGTCTTCGCCCCTGATTTATACTGACGGTTCTGAGCTACTTGGCTTTCGAGAAGGCGATCGACCCTTTCGTACTCGGGTTCAACCGACGTTTGATCCGAGGTCCCATATTCGTCATATGCCATCTGTGCAAGTTCGTCCATGCGCACCACCAAGGGGAAAGACACCGATGCGTCTAACTCAAATACCAAGGCCGTTGTGTAACAAATCATAGCTTGAGTAATGCGACCCTCTCGAGTACACAGGTCACCCAGACGTCGATGGCCAGAGGCAAACATGGGATTGCGGCGAAGGAGGTCTTGGTAGATCTCCAAGGCTTTTTCGTATTCATCGGTCATTTCGAACGACGTCGCATAATTCAACCGAATCATTGCATTTTCAGGATAGCGTTTGATGCCGATCTCAAAGATCTCCCGTGCTTCATCGTACCGCTCAAGTTCATCCAAACAAGAGCCGGTGAGTTGATAGATGTTGGGTTCATCACTTTCTTTATGGATCTCCTCCATACCGATCATGACGGCCGTTTCATAATCCTCTAGTGCATTGTAAGTTAGCATGGCCTCATAACGAGCCCGTGTGTAAGATGAGTCTCCGGGATTGATCATGTTGAAGAGCTCCAGAGCTTCTTCATATTCTCCTTCGTCGTAGGATTGGATTCCGGTTCTAATAAGCTCCGAACCGGTGTATATATTCCCGTCTAACATGTACTGGGCAAAGACCTGCCCTCCCGTGAACATGAGGAACATGCACAGCAAAAAGCGATAAATTGTCATGAGTGGCGCATTGGTTAATGGCTCCTTAAAACTAAAAAAAAATGGCAACCCAGCTTTGGGTTGCCAAATAATTATTAATAATTACAAAGGTCCCGTTGCCAGTTTTATGGGCAATCACACTCTTTTACATTGTTTCCCGTGATATCCAGAACGAAAGAGATGGAATCTCGATTTTCGACCAAAACATGAATTGCAAGGTCCGCGTGTTCTATGCTATAACGGCCAAACGGCTCGCGACGAGGGTCACTGGCTCTAAAGTCCACGTCTCCGTACCACCAGAATCCGGCCATAGCCGTTGAATCGAGCTCCATGCATTCGATCTTGCAAGCCGCCGAATCGGAATATTCCACAGTTCCTTGCCGAAGGTGGCTCAAGACCCGAGCATTTGGAAAGTAGTTACACGAGATGTCCGTCCGCTGCCCAAAAAGGGCGTATACTAGTCCGGCACCCAAAATGAATCCAACACCGTAGTACTTGAATCGCTGAATAAGTTTCAATGAAAGTAGATTTCGGGCAAAGGTACGAACCCTTACAGTGCGGCGAGCAAAAGGTCGAGGTTCTTCCAAGGAAGTTTGTACCATTCGCCAATGCCCTTGTTCGTGAGAACCCCATTGTACATGTAGAGCCCGTGACGCAATCCTTTATTGAATCGGAGCATGGCGTCGATTCCACCTTGCTCCCCGGCACTCATGAGAATGGGCATGAATATATTGCTCAAACTCAGGCTGGCCGTGCGAGCCACACGACTCGCAATGTTCGGCACACCGTAGTGGATCACGTCGTACTTTCGATAGGTTGGTTTCTCGTGGGTAGTGATCTCCGAGGTCTCGAAACAACCGCCTTGGTCAATGCTTACATCGACCACGACCGAACCGGCCTTCATTTGCTGAACCATTTCTTCGGTAACGATACACGGGGTTCGCCCCTCGTCGGCCCTAATGGCCCCGATCACCACATCGGTCCGCTTGAGGGCCTTTTCCAAAACCTTTGGCTGTACCACGCTCGTGGCGATACGTTGATGAAGGTCGTTTTGAAGGCGACGCAAGCGCGTCAAACTTTTATCAAAAACCTTTACCTGAGCACCCAGTCCAATGGCGGCACGGCATGCGAATTCGCCAACCGTACCGGCGCCGAGGATCACCACATCGGTCGGACCCACACCGCTGATTCCTCCCAACATCAAGCCCTTTCCGTTGTTGGCATTGCTCATAAGCTCCGCCGCGATCAAGATGGCCGTATTCCCCGCGATCTCACTCATGGAGCGCACCACTGGCATAATACCGTCATCGTCCATCATATAGTCAAAGGCAATAGCCGAAACGTGCTTGTTCATCAGGGCCTTGAAATAGCGATCGTCTTGGATCTTCAGCTGCAAAGCGCTTATGAGCGTTTGCTTGCTGTGTAGTAGTTCGATCTCCTTTAAAGTGGGCGGATGTACCTTCAGGATGGTCTGAGCCTCAAAGATCTTCTTCGGTTCGTAGCAAATCTCGGCCCCCGAATCGCTGTAGTCCTGATCGCTAAAACTGGCATCGGCACCCGCCCCTGTCTCCACGCGAACCCGATGGCCATTTCGCACCAATACCTCCACGGCATCGGGAGCCAAAGCAATTCGCCGCTCCATGTATTCGGTCTCCTTCGGAATACCGATAAAAAGATCCTTCTTCTTGCGCCCGACCTCGAGCCTCTCCTCCTGCGGCAACAACGTTTCCGATGAAAAACTGAGGAATTGGGGTTGGTTTCCTGCCATTACGTCTCCATTTCAATAATCCGTGTAGAATTTACGACTTCTATCCGAATTACTGTTACTGCCTGCGGCAGGAAGGCCATCACGCACTCCGGCCATTCCATCAGGCATAGATGACCGCTATCCCAATACTCTTCAATTCCGAAGTCCAACGCTTCTTCCGCGTCGTCCAGGCGGTAAAAATCAAAATGATATACCGGTTCCCCGTTACCACTTAGGTACTCGTTCACAATTCTAAAAGTAGGGCTACTGGCTTCTTCTGCGCAGTTCAAGACAAGGCAAAATGCCTTGATCAAGGTCGTTTTTCCGGCACCCATTTCGCCGTAGAATGCCATGAGTGGATACGGCGTCTGGTCCAGAATTTTCTCAGCGACATTCAGTAACTCGGACTCGTCCCGGACCTCGAACCTCATTTTGCTCTGAGTTCAACGAATGGAACCAATACCTCTTCCAATGAAATGCCACCGTGTTGGTAGGTGTTTCGGTAGTATTTTACGTAGTGATTGTAGTTGTTCGGATATGCGAAGAACAGATCATCCTTGGCGAACAAATACTTGGTGCTCACATTCGGCTTTGGCAGCCCAATACACTCCGGATCACTGACCGCATACGCGTCCTTGCCTTCGTAGGATAGGTTCTTACCTTGCTTGTACCTCAAATTCGTGTTGACCTCGCGATCACCAACTACCTTGGTTGGCTCACCAACATTAATGGTTCCGTGATCGGTGGTAATGAATACGCGAGCATCGGTATTGGCCAGATCGCGCAACATTTCCAGAAGGGGCGAATTTCGGAACCAGCTCAAAGTCAGGGATCGATACGCCTTGTCGTCATCGGCCAATTCCTTGATCATGTCCATGTCCGTCTTAGCATGCGAAAGCATGTCCACGAAGTTGTACACGATCACGTTCAAGGCGTTTTGTTGTAAATTTTTGAGGTTCGATGCGAGCCTTTTTCCGTAGTCGAGCCTCAGCACCTTGTGATAGCTGAACTTGTAGTCTTTTCCACTGCGCTTTAACAACTCGCCCAAAAGGTCGTCCTCGTGTCCGTTCTTAGCGCCTTCCTCATTATCGTGAACCCACCATTCGGGGTATCGTTTGTGGATCTCCCTGGGCATGAGTCCGGAGAAAAGAGCATTCCGGGCGAACTGCGTGGCCGTGGGCAGAATAGAGTAATAGAGGTGTTCTTCTTCTACGGCGAAGTACTCACTCAAGATGGGTGCCAACACCTTCCATTGGTCGTAGCGCAAGTTGTCGATCACGAATAAATAGGTCGAGCGCTCCGGGCTCAGCTGTGGAATGAGGTATTTTCTCAAAAGCTCATGACTGAGAACGGGACGGTCTGTATTGGCATCGTTGAGCCAGCCTTCGTATTCGTCCTCAATGAATTTACTGAACAGGTGGTTGGCTTCGGTCTTTTGCGTTTGCAGTATTTCCTGCATGCCGCTTTCGTCGAGCTCATCCATGCGGAGCTCCCAGCCAACCAGCTTTTTGTACATCTCGCTCCAATCTTCATGGTTGCGGAGATCCATCAGCTCCATTCCGATCTTGCGAAATTCCTGTTGGTAGTTGATCTGTGTTTTTTCACTGACCAACCTTTTGGCGTCGAGATTTCTTTTGATGCTCAAAAGAATTTGATTCGGATTTACCGGTTTAATGAGGTAGTCTGAGATCTTTTGGCCAATGGCGTCCTCCATGATGTATTCTTCTTCACTCTTTGTGATCATCACCACTGGGAGATTAGCCTCTTTCTCCTTGATCTCCGTCAAGGTTTCGAGTCCCGTTAATCCGGGCATATTCTCATCGAGAAAAACGATGTCGTAGCTCGACTCGTCAATTTGGTCCAGAGCATCGTCACCGTTGGTCACGGTATCGACCTCGTAGCCCTTTTGTTCCAAAAACATGATGTGTGGTTTGAGCAAGTCGATCTCATCGTCTGCCCACAGAATGCGTATTTTTTGCATCTTCGCTTTAGCGTTAAGTGTTCAAAATTAGCAAAAGCCTTTTCCTTTGCCTCAGCCGCGTGTCAATAAAAAAAAGATCCTCAACGATCCTATCTACGGCTTCATTACCATACCTAACGAACTTACCTTCGATCTTATTGAGCATCCTTACTTCCAAAGATTGAGAAGGATCACTCAACTGGGCCTGACCTACCTCGTCTACCCCGGAGCTTACCATACTCGATTCCACCACGCTTTAGGCGCTATGCACCTGATGCAACAGGCCGTGAGCGTGCTACGGTCTAAAGGTTGCGATATTTCGGATAGGGAAGAAGAGGCCGTTTACATTGGGATTTTATTACACGATGTCGGGCATGGGCCTTTTTCTCACGCTCTCGAAACTTGTATTGTCCCGGGAGTCCAGCACGAGCGAATCAGTTTGGCCATCATGGAAAGATTGAACGAGATCTTTCCTGGAAAACTCAACTTGGCCATGGAAATTTTTAAGGATGAGTATCCGAAAAAGTTTCTTCATCAGCTGATTTCGGGTCAACTCGATATGGATCGTCTCGATTATTTGCGGCGCGATAGTTTTTATAGCGGGGTATCGGAAGGGCAGGTAGGTACCGAGCGCCTTCTGAAGATGTTGAACGTTGCCAACGACCAATTGGTGCTCGATGCCAAAGCGGTATACAGTGTGGAGAAGTTTCTCGTGGCCCGTCGATTGATGTATTGGCAGGTCTATCTACATAAAACCGTTCTCGTGGCCGAGTATATTCTCATGAATATTCTTCGTCGAGGCAAGAATCTCACCCGACAGGGGCACAACTTATTTGCCACGGAGGTATTTAAGGTGTTCTTGACATCTGATATCGGACCAGAGGAATTCTATAAAGACTTTGATCTGCTGGAGCAGTTCACGGATTTGGACGATATGGACATCATGGCGAGCATCAAGGAATGGAAGTCACATGAAGACCCAATTTTAGCTCGACTTTCGGCGGCGTTGATCGATCGCAGGTTGTTCAGAATCGAACTTTCCTCGACTCCGTTCCCGGATCGCGTGATTCAACACTTTAAAGCGGAAGTTTGCGAGAAGTATAACATCCGGCCGATCGAGGCCGATTATATGGTTTATGTAGACTCGATCACCAATAATTTATACGATCCTAAAAAGGATTCCATAAAACTACTTTATCGCGATGGAAGTCTGAAAGACGTTACCGAGGCATCGGATCATCTTCAATGGGGCTCGCTTCAGGGGCAGGTTACCAAGCACCATTTGATATATCCGAAGTCATGTCGACCGTATTCCGAATCGCCGAACTAAAAAACACTAATTTTGCCAGAATGGAATTTACGGCGCAACAAATAGCCGAAGTGCTTGAGGGTGAAACGGTAGGCAATGCGAATGCAGTGGTCGATCGCTTTGCTAAAATCGAAGAAGGAACCGAAAGGTCCCTCACTTTTCTGGCGAATCCCAAGTACACTCAGTATATCTACGACACTTTGTCTTCCGTGGTCATCGTAAACCGCAATTTTGAACCCGAACGGGAGGTTCAGGCTACGATGATCAAGGTAGACGATGCTTATCAAAGTTTTGCGCGCCTTTTGAATTGGTACGACAGCCAACGAAAGGTGAAGGTCGGAGTTGAATCAGGAGCTTTTATCGACGATTCGGCCGAGATCGGTGAAGGTGTGTATATCGCTTCTGACACCTACATTGCGGGCAATGCCAAGATCGGTGACGGAGCCAAGATCTATCCCCATTGCTACATTGGAGAAGGCGTTACGATAGGTAAAGAAACCACCCTTTACGCCGGAGTGCGAATCGAGTACGATTGCATCATCGGAGACCACTGCCGTTTGCACGGAGGAGTGACCATTGGTGGAGACGGATTTGGATTTGCTCCGAACGGAGAAGACTCGTATGACAAAGTTGCCCAGATCGGGAACGTGGTCATCGAGGATCATGTCGAGATCGGAGCAAATACGACCATAGATCGTGCTACCATTGGGTCGACGGTGATCCAAAAAGGTGTTAAACTCGACAACCTGATCCAAATCGCTCACAATTGTGTGATCGGTGAAAATACGGTGATCGCCGGGCAGTGTGGTTTTGCCGGATCCGTGAAAGTGGGTAAGAACTGTATGATCGGCGGGCAAGTAGGCGTAGCCGGGCACTTGACCATCGGCGATAATGTGAAGGTGGCGGCACAGTCGGGAATATCGAGTAGTGTGCCAGATGGACAGATCATCATGGGTTCGCCTGCATTCAATTTGAAGGATTTCCGTAAATCTTATATTCACTTCAGAAAACTAGCGGAATTGGTCGATCGGGTCGAAGCACTCGAGAACGAGCAAAAGAAAAAATCATGAAGGGGAATCAAAATACCATCAAAAAGCCGGTGTCGATCTCAGGAGCGGGGTTACACACGGGCAAAGAAGTTACATTGACCTTTAATCCGGCCAAGGAGAATCACGGCATCGTCTTCCGTAGAACGGATCTCGAAGAAAAGCCATTGGTTCACCCAAGCTGCCGTTTCGTGGTTGATACCCATCGCGGAACCACCATTGAGGAAAAAGGCGTTCAGGTATTAACGGTCGAACATGTGTTGGCAGCCATTGCCGGACTTGAGATTGATAACCTATTGATCGACATTAACTCCGAAGAGCCGCCTATTTGCGACGGTAGCGCCAAGGAGTTTTTGGAAGCATTGGAATCGGTCGGAATCGAAGATCAAGAAGCTCCTCGCGACTTCTACGAGATCACTGAAAATATTCGGTATACGGATGAAAAGAATGGGGTCGAGATCATTGGAATGCCAGCAGACGACTTTTCCATTACCGTAATGATTGACTTCGATAGCTTGATTCTGCGCAATCAGTTCGCGCATATGGAGCAGATCGATGAGTTCAAGTCCGGATTCAGTAGAGCGCGTACCTTTAGTTTCTTGCACGAGCTCAACATGCTACTCGACGCGGGGCGAATCAAAGGCGGTGACCTCAATAACGCGATCATTTATATTGACGAACAGATCTCCGAAAAAGATCTTAAACGACTGCGAAAGGTCTTTGGACGCGATGACATCAACGTGAGTCAGGCCGGAATCCTGAATAACCTGGAACTCGAGCACCCAAATGAGGCTGCCCGTCATAAATTATTGGACGTCTTGGGTGATTTGACCTTGATAGGAAAGCCCATCAAAGGCCGTATTATCGCCACTCGACCCGGGCATACCGCCAATACTGAATTCGCGAAACTCTTGGCTGCAGAGATCCGAATGCAAGACAAGAAAGCTCCGGTAGTTGATTTCTCTGCCGAGCCGTTGTACGATGTGAACAAGGTCATGGCGACCCTACCTCACCGTCCGCCTTTTTTGTTGGTCGATAAGATCGTTGAACTTACTGATGAATACGTGATCGGGGTCAAGAACGTGACTATGAACGAACCTTTCTTTGTAGGGCACTTTCCCGGAGAACCCGTGATGCCCGGGGTGTTGCAAATCGAAGCCATGGCTCAAGTAGGAGGGATTCTCGTACTGAATACCGTGCCCGACCCAGAAAATTACACCACGTATTTCATGAAGATCGACCAGGCTAAATTCAAGAAAAAGATCGTTCCAGGCGACACTCTCGTTTTTAAACTCAAACTCATCACCCCCATTCGTAGAGGGATCGCCCATATGTTTGGAAGGGGCTATGTCGGCGACGCTATTGCGATCGAAGCCGAAATGATGGCCCAGATCGTTAAGAACCGAAACTAATTATGAACCAGCCGTTAGCATACGTTGATCCGGGAGCCAAGGTGGCTTCTAATGTCGTGGTTGAACCTTTTGCCACGATCCACAAAAATGTGGTGATCGAGAAGGGAAGCTGGATCGGATCGGGCGTTACTATCATGGAAGGTGCTCGAATCGGAAAGAACGTTCGCATTTTTCCGGGAACCGTGGTTTCAGCGCCTCCGCAGGACATCAAGTTCGATCCGGACGAAATGACGGAGTGTATCATAAAAGACAACGTAGTTCTTCGCGAACACGTGACCGTTCACCGCGGTACCAATGCCACCGGGCGTACCACAGTCGATGAAGGAGCTTTCCTGATGGTCGGAAGCCACGTGGCACACGATTGCTATATGGGTAAAAACGCCATTCTCGTGAATAACGTCGCGGTTGGTGGTCATTGCGAGGTTGGTGAGTATGCTATTTTGGGAGGACTCGCGGCCATGCACCAGTTCACAAAGGTTGGCACCCACTGTATGATCGGTGGTGGAGCATTGGTACGTAAAGATGTTCCTCCCTATACCAAGGCGGGACGTGAACCGGTTCAGTTCGTAGGAATCAATTCCATTGGTTTGCGTCGCCGAGGATTCGATCCGGATAAGATCAAAGAGATCCAGAACATCTATCGGGCGATCTATCAGTCTGGCATGAATACCACACAAGCGATCGATTTGCTTGAGGCGGAGTTTCCGGTATCTGACGAACGCGATGAAATTATTTCGTTCTGCCGCAACTCCAAACGCGGTATCATGCGCGGGTATCAAACTTCGTAAACATGTTTCGTCTCGAGGCCCAAAACCTGAGTCAGGCATATCATCGGAGATTCGTTTTCAGATCGGTCGACCTCACCCTTCAAAGCGGTGAATCAGCCGTGATCTTAGGTGGAAATGGATCGGGCAAGAGCACATTACTCAAAACGTTATCAAGAGCCTTGATGCCCTTTGAAGGGGACGTACGACTTTTCGACGAAGAAGAAGAGGTGGATTCGGGCAAACAGTTTTTCTTTACGAGTTTGGCGGCGCCGTACCTCGAGCTCATCGAAGAATATACCTTGCGGGAGTTCTTTGCCTTTTGCGGAAAGCTGAAGCCTTGGAAATCACCTTGGACGATAGAAGAGCTCGTAAAAAAGGCATATCTCGAAGAGGCTGCAGATCGCGAGATCAAGTACTTCTCCTCGGGAATGAAACAGCGGGTTCGGTTGATCGTAGCGATCATGGCCGATACACCTGTGTTACTACTCGACGAGCCCACGTCGAACCTCGATAAAAAGGGGGTCGAATGGTATCGTGAACTCATGGAAGAGATGGGGCGAGACCGTATCGTATTGGTGGCGAGTAACGAAAACGCCGAGGAATACTATTTTTGTGATCGCGAACTTCGCATTGAAGACTTTAAATGAAGCGCATATTGAGCATCGTGCCGCAGGCACAAAGCATTTCACAGGTGAAGGATATTCGCCTTCGGCGAGGAAATTTTGCTGCGCAAAGGTTGTTCTGCTGCGCAAAGTACGATTGGCTTCGCGAGGATAAATGGGCAGCGAGCTCCGGGCTCGACGATAATTAAGCCTTAAAAATTAAGAATTCAAGAATGGCAACTACTTCAGACATCCGCAAAGGACTTTGCATTCGCCACAAGCACGACATCTGGAAGATCGTGGAGTTTCAACATGTGAAACCCGGTAAAGGCGCCGCCTTTGTCCGCACCAAGATCAAGAGTTTGACCGTGGGGAAAGTACTCGATCATACGTTTCCGGCCGGGCACAAGATCGATTACCTGCGCGTTGAGAACCTTACCTACCAGTACCTCTACAACGACGATCAGGGTTTTCACTTCATGAATACCAACGATTATACGCAGATCTTCCTGGCTAAGGAAATGATGGATGCCCCGGACCTCATGAAAGAGGGTATGGAAGTGCAGATCCTTTTCGATGCCGCCAACGAAACGCCGCTAACTTGCGATCTCCCGGCTTCTATCGAGCTCGAGGTAACCTACACCGAGCCCGGGATTAAAGGAGATACCGCTACCAACGCCACCAAGCCGGCAACGGTCGAAACGGGCGCCGAGATCAAGGTTCCGCTCTTCATCAACGAAGGCGACAAGATCAAGGTGAATACCGAAGACGGTAAGTATATGGAGCGAGTAAAATAAAATTTGCGCCTACGGCGCGATGGACCTGCGACGCGGCCAGGAGTTATTCTTGGTCGCGCTTTTCTATATTCGGTAGGTGGTAAACCTCTATGGCCGTAAGTACGGCCAAACACCCCCAAACGGCCACTGAAGCCTTGTCCGTATCCAGAAAGTTGTTCAGAAAAGCATGGGTCCAGTAGGTCACCAATCCCAACGTTGCGATCACGGTCAGCATGCGAAGTTGACCCGAGGGGAGTTCCATGTACAGGGTGATACCCTTGTAGAACAACACACCAACCAGAAGAAGTACCCATATCGGACCTAGGAAACCCTGCTCGGCCAGCGGACCCAAGTACTCGCTGTGAGCATTCCCCATATCTGCGTTGTTGGTGCTGATGATGGTCTTTTCGTTGGGGTGCTGATAAGGGGCGTATTGAAACTGATAGGTGTTCGGCCCAAAACCCATCACCGGCTTGTCCAAGAACATACGCCAGGCCGATTTCCACCGATTTATTCGCTCCAGGTTCGATGCATCCGTGGAGATGTTACTCATGGACTGTACGTGCTCAACCAAATCACCGGAGCTGTCCTGATCGTTCTTTTCGAGCTTCATCATAAGCTCTTCCTGCACCATGGCAAAGGAGCCGACCACGATGGCCAGCATAAAGAGGATGTACTGAAAACGCACCTTGAATACCATCAGCAAGTACACGATCAATGCGGCGATCAAGCTCAACCAGGCCGCCCGGGTATACGAGAGAATGATACCTCCGATGAAAACCAGGACGACAATACCCATGAGTGCTCGCATTTGATTGCTTTTGGCATTGACCAAGGTAAGGCCCAGCAAGGCCGGAAAAAAGAAAGCCAGTAAGGCGCCGTACGAGGTGTGGTCCTTGAAAAAGGGCGACATGACCCAATGGGCCGCCTGCTCGTCGAAGGCGTTCAAGTAGTGTTGGTATACCGTATAAACGATGACGATTGCCAAGCCCATGATGTAGGCCCAAAAGTACCTCACGATCTGCTTGCGCCGCTTAAAGAGCTGAGTGGCCAAAAAGTAGAAACTCACCACATACCACAGCCGCGATATCAAGAACTTGAACGAAACCAACGGCATGGTAGAAGTCATGCTCGTAAAGAACATCCACACCAGCTGCAAAATGATGATCAAACTGATCGGATGCCAGATGACCCGCTTATCGAACCCCCCTTCGTGAAATACTCGAATGGCGAAGATCAGCAGTATCCCAAACATGAGCGGATCGGTAGGCAATGCCATACCTACGCCCAAACCGAGTCCCATTTCGGTTAAGTTAACGGATAGCGGCGTCAGGAAAGCGATGAGCAACAACAGCTTGTCCATCGATAACAGTGCCAATACCACGATAAAAAGGGCAAACGGGACTAGTCCGGCCCAAAAGAATTCCCGAGTGATCAACAGGGTATTGATCGCCACGAACAGGAGTCCGACGATCAAAATATTCCGCTGATTCAGGATCTTGTCCATGCTTTAGGCACTCTCTTCGTTGGAAGTAGCCTTGCGCAAGGTGTCGAGAACGATGATGACCAACAGCGTCAGTACGAATCCGCCCATGGTACTCATGGCTACGATAAGCCAACGTATCGGATAGCTCTTCTTCTCGGCCGGAAATGCTTCGTTCACGATAAACTTGTGTGGAAGACTCACCTCGGCATCCACTTTCGCTTCTTCGTAGCGCGTTTTAAGCAAGTTCAGCTCTTCGTACCGATACTTCAGCTGATCGCGCAGCGAAGTATAGGCTCCACCGTATTTAGCCAAAGTGTCCAACCGCGCTTGCAGATCGTCGGCCACGCTATTCCGGTTCTCGATCATCGCCGTGGCGATTTGCTCGCTCAATACGGCCGATTGTCCTTCGTAATCGTGAATTCCCTTCACACGCAGATCGCGCAAGCTGTCTTCCATCGCCTTCACCTCGCGACGCAAATTCTTATACTCTTTCTCAACGATGCGCAGTCCTTCGTACGCACGCTCTTTCTGAACGCGGCTCTTTACCGAGTCGAGCAGCACGGCGATCTCGTTGGCAATGTCCGCAGCCAGATTAGGGTCGGTATCGAGTACGGTGATCTCTACCGACATATACTCCGTACGTCGGTAGGTGATATTGCTCGAAAACTCCTTGTACAGGGCGGTCATTCGGTATTTCGAATCCGGGGCGATATCGTAGTGATCCATCAGGTTGAACTTCCGCACTACCTTATCTCGGATCTCATCGGAGTAAAGGATCTGAAGCATCTGCTCGGCCTCTTCTTCCTTACCGAACTCAAGGATGTCCGCCGTGTAGGCATTACGCTCTCCAAGCAACGCGCTCGAAACAGAGTTTGTGGTCGCCGGGAACAAGACTACGGTCGATTGGTACTTGGGCGGAATAAACACCGGGGCACTGAAAATAGCCGCCGCTACCGCCGATAAAAAAGTTACGATGATCAAAGGCTTGCGCCACCGATACAGATAAACGATCAGGTTACTCGAATCCAGGTTCATGACTTCAGGTTTAGTTCCAGGGCACCGGTCGCTGCAGTACAGCCTCCAAACGCTCCTTATCTTTAGCGTAAAAACCGGACAAATATTTTCGGTCCGCCTCGCTAAGGGTCGGCAAATTTACGTCAGTGTAGTATAAATTCAGCAGTTTTCGCTTAAAATTCAGTGGTACTATGGCCCCTAGGGCCTTTTTCAATCCGCTATCGGTCAACCACTTATTTAATCCTTCAAAGCGCGCTAATCCAGCCGAATTCGTTTTTTCTTCGTTTTTGATTTTTGTGCCTGCGGCACGATTTTCACCTACCCCCAACCATTCGTACAGCTCGGAGTAGGTGTCCTCCTCGTTCAGCTGAGGCGTAAATAACACCTTGATCTGACTTCGGCCGAAATGCTCGTACCACCGTTCCAGCTGCTTTCCATAGAGCCCTAACTCCACGAACAGTTCGCTGCGCCCCCAGCCTTTATTTTCTCTGGAGAAATCGCGATCCACGGCCACTTTAAGGTCTTCGGTGACGAAACCGTACTTCCGGGCCATGAGGTAATGCGAGAATAGTCGCTCCACCGGATCGCGCAGTACCACCAATATCTTCGCATCGGGATGGGCTTTGGCTATTCGTTCCGCGGCCACTTCCGAATACAAATAGCTGGTCGAACACTCGCCCACCATTTTTTCGTTTTGCACGGCGTCGAATAATCGCGCGTAATGGCCTTCGTTCCGTAGGAAGCCAACAGGTTTTTCGGGAAGGGGCTCCTGAAGCAGGTAGGCGCTGAGATCCAATGGCGTGTTGGCCTTAAAGGCCGCAGAGAACTGCGCAATGTCGATATCTGTGCTCCAGTAGTTGGGCTCCTTGAGGGGCGAAAGGTATATTTCGGGGTGGTGCTTCATACGCTCGTACAGCGCAGTGGTCCCGCATTTGGCCGCCCCGATCAAAAAGAAATTTACTTTTTCCATAGGGCGAATAATGGGAAGGTGATAACGCCGTAAACACGACGAATGTAGATGACAGCCAGTATGTTCCAAAGCATCATGCTAAAGCTGGTGGCGATGGCAGCACCGCGGAAGCCGTACCCCGGAATGAGCCAAAGGTTCAACCCTACGTTCAAAATGCTCGTGATGATCATGATGCGCTGTGCCACTTTTTCCTTACCGGTCATGTTGAGAATGTACAAAACTGGGCCACACAGGGCATTGACGAGTTGTCCGGCCGCCAGAACGATCACCGTAACCGCGGCCACTTTGAATTCCGGTCCAAAAAGACCCAGCACAAAGGTCGGGGCCAATACGATGATCAAAAATATAGGAGTGCTCAAGGCCAGATTCAAGTACCCGATCTGATGGGTGGTACGTCGAATGCCCTCCATATCCTTTTTTGTGAAGAACTCGCTGAACATGGGCGCGGCAATGCTGTTGATGGCAAACTGAGCAAAGGTGATGAGCGTGGCGATCTTAAAGGCAATCCGGTAAATGCCCACATTGGTTTCGTCGATGAAGTAGCCGATCATAAGGGTGTCGGTCCAGCTGATGACCAAGAACATGGAGGTGCTCAACAGTATTGGTAACGCAACATTGAGCACGGTTCGGAACGGTACGCCCGGTCCGGGAGCCGAAACCGAACCCACCTGTGCTATTCGTCGGCGAACGACGAAAATGCTTACGATCAGGAGTAATATCACTCCACCTCCATATCCGTACAGCGGTGCCAAATGCTCCGGTACCTTTTGGTAGGTCAGCCAAACCCCAATTGCTCCTATGAGCACTATGGTGCCGTGTTGAAGGGCCGCGTAGTCGGTCATGCGTTTGAGTCCGCGGAGCGATTCGGAATTTATGCCGAGCATCACGAACAGCGGAATCAGAAATGCCGTGACCTTGAAGGCTTGTGCAAGTGATTCATGGTCTTCGCCGAGATTTGCGGCCAAAATGGGAGCGAGGAGATATAGCCCGGCTCCCAGTGCAATGGAAAGCACAAAGCTCGCCGTTACCGATTTGCGATACACGCGCCGAAGGGTACCGAACTGCTCTTTTGATTTGAATTCCGCCAAAAAACGAACCAGAGCTCCATCGAGCCCCAATCGGCCTACCACACCTGCGATCATGATCGCCGTGTAGCATAGTTCATAAATACCGTAGATCCCAGCCCCGTAGAAATTCGAAACGAGGTACGTGAATAAATAACCGGCCAAGGCCCCGGATACTTTGAAGAAAAGCACCAACCCGGAACTCGTGAGAAGCTGCATCAAATTCGCATCCTTGCGAATGTAGCCCCATTTCCGCTTCACCTTTTCGCGCATAAGCGCAAATGTACGCAAAAGCACGCGTGCCAAGGGACCGGCGAATTCGTACATTTGAGCCCATGCGCATCGCGGTCAATACTCGATTTTTACTGGAGGGAAAACTCGAAGGGATCGGTAGATTCACCTACGAGATCTTTAAACGTGTCACGTGCGCTCACTCCGAGCACGAATTCCTATTTTATTTCGATCGACCCTTTTCGGACGTGTTCATCTTCGGAGAAAACGTAACGCCGGTCAAGCTTTTTCCGCCCGCTAGACACCCGTATTTGTGGTATTGGTACTTCGAAAGAAGTATTCCGACCGCACTGCGAAAGCACAATGTAAGCGCTTTTCTTAGTACCGACGGCTATCTCAGCCTTAAAGCCGACGTACCCAGCTCAACGTTGATCCACGATCTCAACTTCGAGGAAACACCGGAGAACCTGCCCTGGCTTACGCGACAGTACTATCTCTATTACTTTAAGCTCTTTGCTCGCCACGCCGATCGACTGCAGACAGTATCGGAATTCTCTAAACAGGATATCCACGATCGATACAAGGTGCCATTGGATAAGATCGACGTAGTCTACAATGGCGCGCACGAGCGTTTTCAACCGATCGGGGACGATGCAATACAGAGCTTTCGAAGTACGCATACCAGCGGAGCGCCCTACTTTGTTTTCGTCGGGGCACTGAACCCGAGAAAAAATGTGGGCCGATTGCTGCAAGCATTCGATTTGCTTAAATCGACCACCGACCTCCCACATAAATTGCTTATTGTAGGCGAAAAAATGTTCTTGACCGACGAGATCGAATCGGCCTACAAGAATATGCAGCGCACCGATCAGGTGGTCTTCGCGGGGCGGCTCGATAACGAGCCATTGCACAAATCCATCGCGGCGGCCGACGCGCTCATATTACCCAGCACATACGAAGGGTTTGGAATACCGCTCGTCGAGGCCATGCAGTGCGGTGTGCCGGTACTGGCCGCAGACGCAACAGCTCTGCCCGAAGTCACGGGTGATGCCGGTCTCCTATTCGATCCCCTCAATATCGACTCCATCCGCAATGCCATGGTTCGCATGGCTACGGATCGTGCCGAGCGCGAATCCTATGCCGCTCTGGCCCTCGAACGCTCGCGCGAATTCAGCTGGGATCGATCCGCCGAACGCTATTGGCAAAGCTTCGAAAAAATGATGTCGGATGCCGGTTCATTATGATTTTGGCGGCATCGCGGCCGGATGCGATGAAGCCGGTCGTGGTTGTTTAGCCGGCCCCGTGGTCGCCGCCGCGTGTATATTGCCGAAAGATTTTCACCATCCATGGCTCAACGATTCTAAACAGATCACCGAAAAACGTCGCGAAGCACTTCGGCCCATCATCGAAAAAGAAGCTATTACTTGGGGAGTTTCCATAGTTCCTCCTCATGAAGTCGATAAGCTCAATATCCTTTGGGCTTCGATAGAGGGAATGCACCGCGCTCTTTTACAGCTCATCCCACAACCCGAACTTGTTTTGGTCGATGGCAATCGATTCAAGCCCTACGGCGATATTCCATACGAAACGGTGGTAGGGGGAGATGGTACCTATTTGAGCATTTCGGCTGCCTCAGTATTGGCTAAAACACACCGCGATGAGCTCATGGTGAAGGCGGCTGGTGAATACCCCCAATACGGGTGGCAAAAGAACAAAGGTTACCCGACCGCCGAACACCGAAAGGCCATAGCGGAGTTCGGTGCTACCGACCTCCACCGAAAGAGCTTTCAACTGTTGCCCAAGCAAATGAAATTGGACATCTAATCCTTATTTTTGTGCCAAACCCCAGACCTATGATACGATTTGTTCGATCGACGCTTTTACTCTTCGTTTTATTCATCGTTTCGTGTACTCAAGACCGAGGTGCAGAAGACGTGCTTCAAGCCGTTCCGGTGAACGCGGCAATGATCGCGCAGATCAACGATGCATCGGAGGCGACGGAACACACGATGAAAACGCGGTTGTGGGAACGGCTCGACTCCACCGCTTATTTAAAGACCTCCATGGAGGAGGGCTCGGACATTTGGGATGAGTTGACCGCGGGAGTCGCCGTTGATAAAGTTGGACCCATTTGCGTTTCGTGGCACGAATCGGGTGCAAATTCCTACGATCTGCTCATTACACTTGAAAAGTCCAAGCACATCTATCTCGACGAGTTGTATATGCGATGGGCTCAAGCTAACATCGATAAAGCACGTGAGTACGACGGTCATACGATCGTTGAGATCCAGCTTCCAAAGAGCGGAGTTTCCTTTTATGTGGCCGAAGCCCTCGGACTCGTTGTTGCATCGCAAAGCGACCTTCTCGTTGAGGATGCCCTCCGTCAATTGAAAGCGAAGGTGGGCCTACTCTCCGATCCCGTATTTCAATCACTTCACGGAACGGCAAATCGCAAGGACCCCGTAAATCTATATATCCAGTACGCTGCTTTGGGCGAGTGGGCTCAAAAGCGTATGAAGGCCGGTTCGTTCACTTGGCTCGATCGCGGGGCTGAATGGACCGAACTTGACCTTGCCTTTAAGAGCGATCGCATGATCGCGAGCGGACTCACTCAGGTATCCGATTCGATCGCCAATTACATGAGTCTGTTCAGAGGTAACCCAGCCCGAAAGAACCAGTTGCTCGACCTACTTCCCAACAATACAGCCGCCGTTGCGGCTATCAGTTTCGAGAACTTCGCGAGCTATCAACGCGAGTACGAAACTTTACTTCGTCAATTGAATCGATCCGATAAGCTCCTTGTGTTGAAAGATCAAAGTCAGCGCTATAAGGCCTATACTTCGTGGGTCGATACTGAATTCGGACTGGCTTTGCTCGAAAATCCCGGGGCTGATTGGGCGAGTAGCTCGGTCGGACTCATCAAATTCCGAGATAAGCGACTGGCAGAGCAGGCCCTGGGGGCCGAGGCTGAGCCAGAGGTGATCCAGTACGATGATTTTGTGATCCGAAAGATCGAAAAGAGCGCTTTTCAGATCGTTTTTGGCCGGATGTACAAAGCGATGAATACTTGCTATTACACGACCTACAGAGATTATGTGGTCATTGCGCCGGACGAACTCATCATAAAGCAGTTCCTCAATGATAACCGCGGAGGAAGAACGTTGAATGACGACCCTACTTTCGCATCGCTCCGCGAGGAGCTAAGCAATAAAAGCCATGTATTCTTGTACGCCGAAAACCCTCAGGCACTGAGCCTTTTACAAGCGGTAACACGCACTGAATTTGCCGAGGGGCTCACTAGTCGCAAGGAAGAGTGGAATGAGATCGCCGCTTTAGGATGGCAAATGGAAATGGAAGATAAGGCGGCGCATACTCAACTGATTGTTCGGTTCAGAACCGAGGAGCAGGTAGAAACGCGACTTCAGTGGGCCATCACGCTGGATACTGTGGCTACATATGCGCCGGTGATCGTGAAGAATCACTATAGCAAGCGGTACGAAGTGATGACTCAAGACGCCGCCAACGTGGTTTATTTGATCGATTCGAAAGGCGATATCCTTTGGCGGAGGGCCATTTCAGGGCAGATCACCAGCGATATTCACCAAGTCGATCGGTATAAGAATGGCAAGTTGCAGTACCTGTTCAATACGGGTAACAAGCTTTACATGCTCGACCGAAACGGTAAGGACGTGGATGGTTTTCCTATTAATCTGCCGGGGCAGGCCAGTGCGCAGGTAAACGTTTTCGACTACGACAACAATCGCAATTACCGGATCTTCTTGGCCTGTGGTAAGCGCGTGCTGATCTATGGAGCAGACGGCCAACCGATTTTGGGCTGGGAATTTGCGCAAGCACCACAAGAGGTGATCGGTTCGCCGGAGTTATTCCAGATTTCCGGGCGCGATTATTTGGCTTTCTTCCTGGCCGATGGCCAAGTAACCTTGCGCAATCGAAGAGGTCAAGAGCGCGTGACACTATCTTCGAAACTCGATCTTCGCGATCCAAAATTGTACCTCGTTAAAGGCCAAACGCTGGGCGATTCGCGCTTGGTCAGCCTTTCCAAGTCGGGTCAGCTCACGAACATCTTCTTTAACGGCACGGTAGACATGACCGATGTCGGAATATCCGATCCGGAGACCATGCTGGTGCATTACAAGGGACATCAGATCGTACTTGAAGACCAGGAGATCAACGTTTCAGGACCGTCGGTCAATTACGGTTATGAATCCAAAGCCGAGCTCGATCGTTCCATTGTGCTGTTCGATATGGGGCCACATTTCGTGATCGGTATTCGAAGCACGCCCACACGCAGCCTGTGGCTCATCAATGCCTCGGGGAATGCTCGGAATGGTTTCCCGGTTACCGGAGATGTTGGAATGACCATACGAGACCTCGATCTCGATGGGAATCTCGACCTCATTGTGGCCGATAGCGAAGGCTACGTATACAACTACGCTCTCGATTAATCACTGCGCCCTCGAAGGATCAGCAAATCACCCGCTCCGGGCTCTTCACCAAAGACCATTCGGTTGCGCTCGTAGAGTTTGCGCAGCTTTATGCCGTACTGTTGGCTGATCTCGTACATCGTTTCGCCGTTGTTTACTCGGTGCGTCTTTACGAGGCCCTTGTTCTTCTTGGGTTGAAGGAATACAATGTCTCCCGGCTCCAACTCCGAATCGTACCGCAGTTCGTTGTACTTCAAAAGGCGTTTTACCGATATGCCCAACTCTTCCGATACCTGCTCCACGGTATACCCGAGCGGCATGTGCACGTATTTGATCTTATTGGGGTGATAGGTCACCACGAGGGAATTCCGATCGAAATAGGCGGAATCTTCCTCGAACGGGACCACCAAATCGAGGTTGGTATCGTAAAGGTAAAGTTCGTGCCGTTCAATGAGGTCTATCAACCGATCCGCATATTTCGGATCCGTGGCATAGCCGGCTTTCTTGAGCCCGTGGGCCCAACCTTTGTAATCGGTAGGTTTTAAATCGAACAGCTCTGAATAGCGCGATCGCTCCGTTAAAAATAGCGAGTGATCGCGATAACTCTCACGGGCGTGATCGTACACGCGAAAACACTCATTGCGCTTATCGTCGTGGTGCTTGATGGTTTTGCCACTCCAATCGTCGTGACATTTGATGCCAAAATGGTTGTTGGCTTCTTGCGCCAATCGCGAATTGCCGTCGCCCGACTCCAAGATGCCCTGTGCAAGGGTAATACTCGCCGGGATGCCGTACTCTTTCATTTCCTGGACGGCTACCGGCGCAAAACGCTCTATGTACTGATCGCGGGAAATGCGTTGCGCTGTGGCCCCCAGAGTCATCAGCGTACAAAGGATCGAAAGTAATCTGATCATGACGTGAACAAACGTACGTTAACCCTGATACAGTATCAAACTCCTTTCCAAACTTTTCCGCCGCGCATTGATCCCGGCAATTCCCTGGAGTCCGCCCGTATGAATTATGAGGGTTCTCGCCCTCGCGGGCGGATGCTTATCCGGATCGGGCCCCTCATCATTCCGGAGGGCGTCGACCAGTCCGCACATCATTTTACCGGTGTAGATCGGGTCAAGCGGAATGTCCGTTTCGCGGTAGAACTCGTTTAAGAACTCGACCAGTTCATCCGTAACTTGTCCGTACCCACCGAAGTGGTAGTCGGTCACCACCCGCAACCGATTCAGCTCTTCGTTCACCGCATCGCGATCCCACAAAAATCGATAGAGCAAATTCCCGATCTCCTCCCGCAAAAAGTCACCGCCTTTGAGTGATGAATAAACCCATACCGTTGTGTCGGCTCCGGTCGAAAGTAGGAGTCCGGCCGCGGTGGTACCCGTGCCGCCGGGCACTACTACATGTTCCCATTCATCGCGCTCCGACTTGGGAATGATCTCGATGCATCCGTTTACGCCCAAATAGTGCGCGCCCCCTTCGGGAATCAGAAGTGCTCGACCAAAGCGCCTGTTGAGCTCGTCTTTGTAGTCTTCGTCGAATTTGCGATCGTAGTCGGATCGCGACACCCTTTCGAGCTGCATTCCCTGCTTTAGGCACAAGGCCAGGGTCGGGTTATCGAGATCCACTTCCTCGCCCCGTACGATTCCGATGGTCTTGAACCCGAACTCGGATCCGGCCGCGGCAGTGGCCGCCAAATGATTGCTGAATGCGCCGCCGAAGGTGAGCAAGGTGTCGTGGCCATCTTCCTTGGCTTTGAGTACCAAATACTTGAGCTTGCGCAACTTATTTCCCGATATGAATCGATGAAGTTGATCGTCGCGCTGAATGACCCATCGTGCCGTAGGCACAAAATCAAAACTTTGTCGCGGCGGGTCTGCGATAGGGAAGAAGGAGTCGTGTTCGGCGTTCATGGTTCGGTATCGTACTGCAAACGTAGAGAAATAATACCTTTGCGGGCATGGACGGATTCGACCAGTTTCGATCGCTGGAACCGGGCGATTATTACAAAACCAAAGAGGGGTACTTGGTGTTTACCGAGCAATATCACCTCAAGCGCGGCTATTGTTGCAAGAACGGTTGCCGGCACTGTCCATACGGATTCAAAAAGAAGAGAACATGATCGCTACTACAGCCTTTCACGATGCCATCCGCCAGGGAATCCCGGCCGATTTGCCCGCTCCAAAACCGTACGACCCGGAGATCAATCACGCTCCCAAACGCAAGGAGATACTGAGTGCTGAAGAGAAGAAGCTGGCATTGCGCAACGCTTTGCGGTACTTTCCGAAAGAGTGGCATGCCGAACTGGCGCCTGAATTTGCCGAGGAATTGGCGACCTACGGCCGGATCTACATGTATCGTTTCCGCCCCGACTACGATATGTACGCTCGACCCATTGCCGAATATCCGGCTGAGTGCCAGCAAGCGGCAGCGATCATGCTCATGATACAAAACAACCTCAATCCCAAGGTGGCCCAGCATCCGCACGAGTTGATCACCTATGGCGGAAATGGAGCGGTGTTTCAGAATTGGGCTCAGTACCTGATCACAATGCAGTATTTGAGCGAAATGACCGCGATTCAAACGCTGCATATGTACAGTGGTCATCCGATGGGACTATTTCCATCGCATCCCGATGCACCTCGAGTGGTGGTGACGAACGGAATGATGATCCCGAACTACTCGCAGCCCGACGATTGGGAGAAGTTCAATGCACTGGGTGTTACTCAGTACGGTCAAATGACGGCCGGATCATACATGTACATCGGGCCACAGGGGATCGTGCACGGAACTACCATCACGGTGTTGAATGCGGCACGGAAGCTCGGACGGGTGGGAGAGGACTTGGGTAAAACGCTTTTCGTCACGGCCGGATTAGGAGGAATGTCAGGAGCTCAGCCAAAGGCAGGTAACATCGCCGGAGTGGTGAGCATTACGGCTGAAGTGAACCCCAAGGCCGCGTATAAGCGACACGAACAAGGATGGGTCGATGAGGTCATTGAAGATGTGGACGCCACGATTGATGCGGCCATGAGTTATATGGAGATCGGCAAAGCCCATTCCATTGCTTACCTGGGAAACATCGTGGACCTCTGGGAGCGATTGGCCGAACGTAAGGTGGCGGTACATTTGGGATCTGATCAGACCTCACTTCACAATCCATGGGCGGGTGGTTATTATCCGGCCGGACTAACCTATGAGGAGTCGAACGAAATGATGGCCAAGGATCCGGGAGCCTTCAAAAAGCACGTTCAGGCAAGTTTGCGGAGACATGCCGCAGCTGTGAATGAGCTTACTGCACAGGGAATGTACTTCTTCGATTATGGTAATGCTTTTCTGCTTGAAGCGAGTAGAGCCGGAGCCGATATCATGGCTGAAAACGGGATAGATTTTCGCTATCCCAGCTATGTGCAAGATATTATGGGACCCATGTGCTTTGATTACGGATTTGGTCCGTTTCGCTGGGTTTGCACCAGTGGAGACCCCGTCGACCTGCAGCTGTCCGACGATCTGGCTTGTGAGGTGCTCGAGAATTTGAGGGTTGAAAGTCCTTCGGAGATTCAACAGCAGATGGCCGATAATATTCAATGGATCCGCGGAGCCCAAGAGAATAAGCTGGTCGTTGGCTCGCAAGCGCGCATTTTATACGCCGATGCCGAAGGGCGCATAGAGATCGCCCGCGCTTTCAACAAAGCAATTAGCGAAGGCAAGATGGGGCCGGTGGTATTGGGTCGCGATCACCACGATGTCAGTGGAACCGATTCGCCTTTCCGCGAAACGAGTAACATTTACGACGGTTCGCAGTTTACGACCGATATGGCCATTCAAAACGTGATCGGCGACAGTTTTAGAGGCGCTACCTGGGTGAGTATTCACAACGGTGGCGGTGTTGGCTGGGGCGAGGTGATCAACGGAGGATTCGGCATGTTGCTCGACGGTACCGCCGAAGCCGATCGCCGTTTGGAGACTATGCTGTTCTACGACGTAAACAACGGCATAGCGCGGCGCGCATGGGCACGGAACGACGAAGCACTTTTTGCTATCCGGCGCGAAATGGATCGCACCCCCGGACTGCGTATTACCCTTCCGAATATCGCCGATGAAAAGGTAATTGATTCCAGCCTTCGTTGAATCAACGATTTAATTAATTTAGGGGATTAGATCACTGCTGAATGAAACGTTTCCCCGCCGTTCTACTGATCGGTTGTTTGCTCATCATGTTCGTTTATCACCTCGGTATTTATGGGCTGCGCTCACATGAGCCCAGTGCGCTGTGGTTCGCCATGGCGTGTTTGATGGCGGCCAGTCGTATTTCGGCTATTGGAGAATACATAGTCGCCGACATACCCGGAATTACCTGTGCATGGGTTTCTTTACTCGGTACGTCGAATCGATCTTCCCGAAAGAAACCAACAAATGGATCGTTCGCTTATTCTTTGGAATCTCCATACAATTGGGACTAGCGGGCCTTCTGCTATCTCCCTCCGCTTCGAATTACTTGGTTCCTGCCTTTGAGATCATTCCAGTGGTCGTGGTCTTTTACCTGCTCTCGGTAATGTTCCGGGCCATGCGTCGCGATCGAGGTGGAGCCGATCTCTTCTTTTTCGGGATGATCATCTTGGTAATCCTGGTGGTGAACGACGTGCTTCACAACCGCAACATCATCGATACCATCAATGCCATTCCTTACGGATTCTTTACCGTGCTTTTCATTCACAGCTTCCTTCTGGCTAAGCACTTTTCCGATTCCTTTGCTTCTTCGGAGCGCCTTGCTTGGGAGTTGAATAGAACCAATCAAGAGCTCGAACTCAAGGTCAAGAAAAGAACGGAACAGTTGCAGCGCGAACGAACGAACTATTCGACGATCGTCCAGAATACCGAAGATCTCATATGGCTGGTCGATACCGACCTCCGATATGTTAGCGGTAATCAGGCACATCTGGATGCCCATTTTGCCGTGACCGTTAATATTCTGCAGCCAGGCGAGCACGTACTGCCGAATGAGGGTCCTTTAACTCAAAATCTGAAAGCCATTTACGAATCGTACCGATCGGCTTTGAGCGGTGAAACATTCTCTATCGAACTCGAAAGCACGGCGCGTGATCGGATCATGGAATACAGCTTTCATCCGATCTTGAACGACGACAAAAAGATCGATGGTGTAACCGTTTTCGGACGTGACATCACGAACCGTAAACGTTACGAAGACGAGTTGAAAAAGGCCAAAGAAGCCGCAGAGGAAGCCTCCAAGTCCAAGGCAGAGTTCCTTTCGATCATGAGTCATGAGATTCGGACACCCATGAACGCGGTGATCGGTATGAGTAACATTCTCATGGACGAAAACCCACGGGACGATCAGCTCGAGAATTTGAAGATATTGAGCTTTAGTGCCGAGAACTTGCTCAGCTTGGTTAATGACGTACTCGACTTCAGTATGATCGAAGCCGGTAAAATCGATATCGATCACCACGCCTTTAGTCTTCATGTCATGTTGGAAGGGTTGTATAAAGCGCAGAAAAGCGTGGCTCAAGAAAAAGGTATAGGGCTTATTTGCACGCTCGATGATAAGCTGCCCTCAAAAGTCATGGGTGATCGTGTGCGGCTCGGACAAATATTGAATAACCTAGTTGGAAACGCCATTAAATTCACCGAGTCCGGTGAAGTGAATATCAACGTCGAAGTGCAAGAACTTTCGGAGGAAGTATGCCTTGCTCGATTCTCCGTTTCGGATACCGGGATCGGTATTCCAGAAGAAAAGATGGGAGCCATATTCGATCATTTTTCTCAAGCCGAATCGTCTATCACGAGACAATACGGAGGAACGGGGCTTGGATTAACGATCACGAGACGCCTCTTACATTTACTCGATTCCGATGTTCAGGTGGAATCAGAAGTGGGTAAAGGATCGAAGTTCTTCTTCGATTTGAAGTTTGAGCTGCCGAACGAAGGTCACGCTGCAGTTGAAGCAGGTAATGGTGCCGTGCCTTCCGTGGATCAGCTTTCCGGTAAAGAAGTACTGCTTGTTGAAGACAATCAATTCAATTTCATCATTGCACAGAAGTTCTTAGAGAAGTGGGGAATGAAGGTCGATCATGTCGAGAATGGAGAACTGGTAATGACGGCATTGGCTCAAAAAGAATACGACTTAGTTCTCATGGACCTCCAGATGCCAGTAATAGACGGCTACATAGCAGCCGGGAAGATTCGAAAATCCGACGCTCCCTTTTCTAAAGTGCCCATCATTGCACTTACGGCAAGCGCGCTCATGGATGTGAGTAACAGGGTAAAAGAAGCCGGTATGAACGACTACGTATCGAAACCCTTTAATCCAAATGATCTACAGACTAAAATCTTGCGTACTATTCACCTGAATTGACGTTATACAAGTATGAAAAAAGTCATTCTCCCTATTTTGTGCTTTAGCGTTTTCCTCATTTCTTGTGAAGAGGAGCCTATTGACCCGAACTTCGATATTCGGGACGATTATACCGGGCAGTGGATCGTACAAGAAAACTCCACGATATTCGGAGCTCAGTCCTACGCCGTGGAAGTATCGAAGAGCGATACCACGGCTACGGATGTCTGGGTTTCAAACTTTTACGGGTTGGGTACCAATACCATTACCGTTATGGAAATAATCGACAATAATATTTTGATTCCCATTCAAACCGTAGCCGGAAGCGAGCTCAGCGGCACGGGTTCGTCGGATTTTGATGTGACCTCGCTTAGTTTGACCTACGGAGTGGATGACGGCTCCGGGGTAGATAATTGTACGGCCACTTGGGTACGATAGCCCATTTCGCTCATAGCGATAGCCGATATTGAATGCTCCAGTCCACGACCTTGTCACAGCTCACCTTGAGCCAGAACTGATGCGAGCCCCATCGCGACACCACCATGGCGTAGAATTTAGATCCCTCGCCGTAGAACGCCGGAACGGAAAACACGTACAGTAAGTCATTCTCATAGGCATATAGTCGATGATCGTAATCCTCAGTTCGATATACCGTCCATCGAGTATAAATCCGCCAATGCTCATTGGGGCGCCACTGTGCAGCTAGAAACCAAAGTGAGCCCGATCCCGCGCTACTCTTGTTCCATTGACTGCGGACCGTGCCGACCCACTTCCCTATGGACTTTCGAATCTGGATGCGCCCCCGGATCCTTCCATCCGGCTCGTCTCTTTGTCCGTCAACCTGAATGCGAACGTTGTCATCTCGACCGTGATTCAGACGAAATCCCCATCGGCGATCGCCTGTGCGTTTTCGCCTGAATAGATAAATCTGGGTATACGGAATGGGGTTCCACCACTGTTCCGCAGTGAATATTTCTTCGCCCTGCGGGCGGATGAGGAAGTAAAAGGTCGGCAGAACTCCGGGTTCGGTCATAGGGACTTTCCGGTAACTCAATCTGGCCTTCCACTGATCGTCGGGGATCCAAACCGATTGAACCTCATAACTCGTTCTTTCTTCCGAAACGAATACTTCACCCGAAATCAACAACTCATTCCCTTGCCATCGCACGACTCCCGATCGTAGGTTTTTCGTCAAAGCGGTCATACTTTCAATGGGGCCAACTCCGACCCATTTTCGTTGTTCTTGCAGGACTCCCAAGGTCAGGCCCCGAAGCTTGATGTAACCATAGGCTCCTTTTCTGACTTCCTTACTCGATCTCCACCATTGGAGTCGTTGCTCGGACCTGAATAATCCGTCGGAATATTCAGTAGACCAAAGGTCATTCTCGGTGTCGGCTTTGATCGCTTTTGGCGAGGAACTATACCAGAGTCCGTACCTAAAAGTTGATATCCGACCTCTAAGTATTACTCCTTGTTGATAGCCGTATTCACTTGAGCTCGCATGACCAGTGAGTCGAACGGTCGGATTAGTACGCAGTTGCGGACCAACACCACCGCGATATCCATCGGCAATGGCCAAGCCCTGTCCCCAACTCAAACGAAAAGAGCCCGCGGTTAACTCTTCCAGGGGTCTCCATCCAGTATTCCATTGAAGGTAAGCGCAGCGATGTACGATCCATTGATCCTTGTATTTCAACCCTTCGCCGTGGTCTTTTTCTGCCGCGAAACCCCAAGTTAATCCACGTCCCTTTTTTCCTACATACCTCAGGTACCCGTAGGTGTTGTTCCCAGACGCGGTTCCGGCCAAGATCTCCTCGGCCGGAGTGTGGTCGGTCTTGGTTCGGATCATCAGGTCGTGTCGAATATGACCTCGCAAATTGCCGAATTGCGAGCGTGGCGGAGACTCAAAGCTAACGAACGGAACTATTTGATCGACGTGGTGTGCACTCCAACTCTTGAGTATTACGATCTCGTACTTGGTTTTAATGATTCCGACGCGCAATCGGTATTCGAGAAGTTGATGGGCCATCACTTCATTGACTCCCGGCAATAAGGTGAGGTCCTCCAATGTGGCTTCGTTGATCAACAGGGGGTCTTGTTTCCAAGCGGCCCATTGTTCCATATCGATGGTATTGGTCGACCGCCCCTCGATATCTCCGAAGGTCTCGGTAGATTCGATCGGTGTCTGAGCCGTGGCCAAAAGGCTCAATCCGACCGCCACGAGAGTCCAGCCGCGATTTCCCATCCCAGATGATCGTTTAATTGCGTCGCGAGGTGAATGCCGAGTGCTTTGTGTTTCCAGAGGCTTCCGAATGAAAACCATAGTGGCCCTGAGGATATTCCGCTAACCAAAAGCAACTCATCGTTCAGCTGCCACGATGAACCGATGGACCATTGCGATTCGGATTCGAAGGTTCGCCAACCGAGATGTAATTCGACCTTGTCGATGACGGTTCGGCGAAGCTCGGCCTGTACCCAGGGTTCGGTCTTTTGATCGGTTTCGGACCATTTAACTCCAGTTGGGTTAACCACTTTGACGGCGTAATTCCAATCCGATTTAAACCGGCTCCAAATGGCGATCTCCGGATAGGTGCGCCAAGGTGTTCCCGTTTCGGTGCGAAACCACTGCTCAACGATCCAGCGGGCTCCAATCCGATGTTTGACCAGCGGTACCGATAGGCCTATTCGGAATCGATGGCTTTGGATTTGATCCCAGCCAATGCGGCCCACATCGACAGAGTAGGTGTATCTGCTCCAACTTCCGCAATAACGCAAGCCCGAACGCCGGACTGCGGGACTCGATGGTCGAACGCCGTGATAAAGGATCGCCTGACTACCGGTTTCCGGCTTGGAGGGCGCCGGTAAGCCGGACGATCCCTCGGAGGAGTGCGTTAAACTCGAAGCGGCCAAGCCGCTCTCGATAGGAGGTAGACCGTAGGGGTCGGCCTGACCGTAACATACACCTACCATACACAGCGCATAACCCAACCAAAGTTTCATGTTCCAAAGGAAGGGTAGGTCGGGGCCTTAAAATGGCCCTTGGTGCTACAGGAATAAATTAGTCGAAATTGGACTTAATGCTGAACTACGAAAGGTAGAACCTCCGTGTTTTGGTCCGTTGTGATGCGCAGAAAGTACTTGCCGTTCGACCACCGAGCCACGTCGATGACTTCCGGAAGGTAGTCCTCGCCACTGATGACCGTGCGGCCACTAATATCGAGCACCGCCCATGAACGGACATCCAGTTGGCCATCCACCCGTAAGGTGTGAGCAGTAGGATTGGGGTAGAGAGATCAAGTTTGAGAGAAAGACTCTGACATGCCTACGGTCGTGAACTGGTAAGGTGCAGATATAGCCGAACAGCTGAAGGGCGAGGTGATCGTGACGGTGTACTCGCCGTCTTGCGGAGCAGTGATGGTTTGGCTCGTGTAACCGGCCATCGGAGAGCCGTTTAACTGCCATTGATAAACGTACCCCGTTGGCTGCGCCATAAGGTCGTGGCCATTTTGTTGAATGGTTGGTGTCGGGGGCAGGTCGTGCACTTCCACAGAAACGGTATCGATATCAATGCAGCCGTTGATATCCACGGTGTACAGGAGCTCGTGCATTCCGGGACCCGCCAATCCAGGATCGAAGGTGTTCTAGGCGATTCCGGGGCCGGAGAATAGGCCTCCGGTCGGGGACGCATCGAGCAGTGTGGGTGAAGCGTCGAGGCAGGGATCGGTCGGATATACGAGCCACTGTGCTTGGGGTTGGAGCTTTATTTCGTAGTAACGCGTCACGGTGTCGGAGCAAGGGCCGTTTGAAAGAACTTGAGTGTAGCTGTGCCATCCGATGGAGGCGGTGTCGGTGCCGACGGATAGTCCCTGAATGCTTTGAATGCCGCTGTTTTGGCACCACGAGGCCGAATCGGAGGCAGGCAGGTTGGATATTCCGGAATATACAAAAGTGTACTCGGCAGTATCTGCGGGACAGGGGGCTTGGGATACCACGTAGAGGTGCGTTCCTATTCCGGCCGCGGAATTACCGTCGATGGGGTTTCCTAGATAATCGAACCACGAGCCTCCCGAGGCGGTCGACGGATCAAGGACGCTGGAAAGAGGAGGGGTCGTTAGGGTGCAAAGGGTGTCAACATAATCTGATCCGGCCGTAATCGGGGTTGTGACTTGCAGGTAGAGCGAGTCTGAATCGGTGAATTGGTCGTCCCACGCCAAAAAGGTGTACCAGCCGGATGAGGTGGGTGTAAAGGTTACCGGGTTGGTGTTGAATGTCGTGTCGGGGGTGGTCCACCGGAGTGAATCGTAGGGCAGGCCATTGTTGTCGATCGTGGCCTGGAGGGTGAAGTCGGATCCGGTGCACAATGTATCGTTGTTACCCGCCAAAACATTGAGCGGGCTATTGACGAAGATCTGAACGATCCGGCTTATGGAGCATCCGGTGAGTTGATCAGTGGCTGTAACGAAGGCATTTAGGTCGTCGTACAAGATCCGGGTGGTTGGGTGTTGAGTATTTTCACCGGTCAGTGGGATCGACGGAAGCCAGCTGTAAGCATAGTTTCCGAAACCGCCTGAGGCAGTAGCGCCCAAGGTGGCCGATTGACCCGCCATAATGGTCACGTTGGGTGCAAATAGCGAGAGGTCGGCGTGGCGGATGTATACCGCAGTGTCCCACGTTGACCCACATTGCAGGGAAGTGCCCTTTAAGAATACGAAGTGGGTATCGACGGCGGTTAATAGCGGCGGAGCAACACTATCGCCCGTTGCCCATACGGTTGTGGTGTCGGGATAGTACCAAATGGACTCTTCTCCAATTCCGGAATTTACGAGCCATGGGAAGGTGTCATCAATACATATGTCAGCTTCATTTGCTTGGGGGGGTTGGAAAGGTATCTACGAAAACCGTAAGTGTTGTATCGATAGAACGACGAAGTACGGTGTCTTCCACGGTTATCGTAAACGTGTGATTCCCGGCCGAAGTCGGATCGAATAACCAACCATTATCGCTTCCTACGTGGTCCGTAATCTGCAAAACCCATTCACCATTTATTGGAGAACCAACTAACTGTGAAAAGAACTCCTCGGGTAAGTAAGATCCTACAGGCATATGGAATCCAGTTCGGTAGAATCCTTGGTTGTCGGTATATGTATAGTAAACCGAGGATTGATTCCCTAGTGTTCCAAAGTCTGGTTGGTTCTCTGTAAAACAATAAGTGTATCCAACTCCGGCTGCATCGTTTGAGAAGGTATAGTTTACGGGTTCACCAAGGTTAGCTGACGAAAATGCGGATTGCGGATACACAACTACAGAATCGCCGGATGGAGCATATAGAATCATACTGATATCTCCCACCCAACTATGCTCTATGTTCAGACAAATTGAAACCAAATCCGATGGCTGAAGAATGCCGTCGTTTGACGAGTAGCAATCGACGATCAGAGTGTCTCGATATGTGGTATCCGGAGTATCAGTAGTTTCGTCTTCCAGTAGAACGGGCTCTAGTCTAAGCGAGTCACACTTCTTTACGAGCGTATCTGGCTCAAACGAGTCAAACTGAAAATAAGCCGTTCCATGGAAACAAATAGAATCGCTCCAACTCAAACCACTCCAGTTTAATGACTCGCTGACCAAAAAATAAATAGGTTGAAGCGAACTTTTACAGCTGTTGGATTCGACCTGAACTCCTCCTTCAAAGAATCCTTTATCATTTAAAACAAGATCTACCGTATCACCGATCGTTGTTGTTCCATTTCCTACATACCATTTGAAAAAAGAGGTATCGGTCAGCGAAGCTGGGGCGGTAGCAAATAAATGGGCGGTGTCTCCCGTGGTTAAAAAAATGGTGTCTGAACTTCCGTCCAGATCCCCCCAATTGAAACTCAGATTGCCGCACTGAGCTAAGGCACTGAGTCCCGAGAAAATCAGAAAAAGAGATAATAAGAGTAAACGTATCTTCCGCATGGCACCATCTGCAGTGCTCCAAAGGTGCAAAAACCCAAAGACTTAACGCTGTAGTAACATCCTGAAATGCAGCACTCGCTCACTGTCGCGCAGCACAAACGTGTAGTAACCATCTGCCAAATGAGTCATGTCGTATCGCCAACGCATCGGATCGCCCGCGGGCAGCTCACCTTCATCCACAACTTGCCCCATCGCATTTACCCATTGGTATTTTACGGCCTGCGGCCGGATTGGCAACTCTACGTATACCAAGTCGCGCGTCGGGTTCGGACACATCACCAAGTTCTGCCAGGCCTCTTCACTGAGGTCGGTCGCGTAAATAACGCTCACAAGTAGCGAATCCGAAATGTTGGTACAACCCCATTCGTTGATCAACATTACCTGATAATAACCAGTATCCGTGGCGGTCCATTTAATGATGTTCGAGTTGGGTATCGAATCGCCATCGAAGAACCATTGGTAATGGTAGAAACCCCAATCGCACACCAAGAAATTCAGCGTTTTGTTGATTCCCGGTGTTGGCGGAGTCGGGTGTACGTCTATGTAGACCGACAAGGACGCTGTACAACCGATCGGATCTACATACGTATAAGTGCAAATGAAGCTTCCGGGACCTGTCATGCCGGGGTCAAAAACACTGTCGTTCACTACCCCGGGGCCCGAATAATAACCGCCTCCCGGTACACCCCAATCGAGTACTGCGGGCGGATTCTCTTGACAAAAGTCGGGAACGAAGCCCACCGTTACGGCCGGAACATCATTCACCTGAATATTGAAGATCGTGTCTGTGACACACCCGAATAGGTTGGTATACGTATAGGTGATCGAATGACTTCCCACTCCGGCGATCTGTGGAGAAAAAACGTTGCTCTGAACTCCCGGACCCGAATATGTTCCACCATTCGGAGACACACACGAAAGCGGCTGTGCACTTCCATTCGAACAGAACCCCGGTACTGTTCCGATACTAAGTGGCGAACCGGCCAAAACCGTGATCTGAGTGGTGTCGTAGTTCTCACAAGCTCCACCGCTGTTGTAGTAGTACACGATATCGTGTACTCCCGGCCCGGCGATGCCCGGTAAAAAGAGTCCGTTCACCACTATGTTTCCGATCCAGGTTCCTCCGGCAGGCGTTGCCCCTGTAAGCGTAAGTGCCGGATCACTCGAACAAATATCAGCCAGCACGGGCATGGTGATCGCCGGCACATCGGTGACCACTACTTCGATGGAATCGGCAATATAACAAGGGTCGCTGGGGAAACTATACAAGAGTTGATGTGTCCCTACGCCGGCTGCGGCCGGACTAAAATTACCGCCCGAAATACCGGGTCCGGTCAAAATACCTCCGGCAGGAAGTGAAACTGGCAAAGGCACCGGAGCATCACCAACGCACAAGGTGTCTGCAAATGGCCCAATGGCCGTAGCGACCGTAGCGTCAATAGTGAGGGTCAGCACGATGCTGTCGACACAGCCCGTAGATGGGTCTGTATAGGTGTACGCAATATCGTGTACTCCGGCTCCAGAGGCTGCGGGGTCGAGAACGAAGCTGGTTCCGGCTTGACCGATCACCGCGGTACTCGATGTGTAAATTCCACCAACGGGCTGGCCAAAGCTCAACGTGTCAGACCCTTGCGCGGTACAAAGGGCTGGAATTGCCGTTGAATCGATCGTCACTACCGGATTCGCTACCACTTGTATTTGGATGCTGTCGGTGAAGGTACAGCCACTCAGCGTAGTCGTGTAGAAGAACCAGAATGGGCTTGGACTGGCCACGGACGGATCAAAGATTCCCGTCGTAGTTCCACCGGCCCAGGTTCCGCCGGTAGGTGTGACCAAGGTGTTTAGGTCGAGGGTGCCACCACTCTGACAAATACTGTCGGGGGTGCTGAACACGATCGGATTCTGAATGGCACTCACGTCCATTTGATACACGACCTCACCGCAGTAATTTGAAATGCTGTAGTCATACACGCCGAATGGTCCAACCGTCGGATCCATCGTACTCGAAACCGATGCGCCCGTCGGATCCGCCCATCGCCCGGTGTCGGGCAAGGTAACGATGGTCGCAGCATTCAGCAACGAGGTCAAATTCACTGTAGAGCCCGTGGTGCACACCTGAACACTGCTTTGCGGCACCCACAGGTACGGTTCAACCAACTCAAATCCGACCGATACACTGTCCGTACATCCACCCGCGCTCACGACATAGGTCAAAGTGTGCGGCCCAAGTGTATAACCCGACAATAACTCGAATGTACCCGTAACTACCTGCCCGTCGATCTTATACGTTTCAGTGGCTCCTGTATTCGTTGTTGTTCCGCTTAAGAACAAGGTATCCTGCGTACAGAAGGTGTCGGCCGGTAAACTGAGGTTAAAATCGAGAATGGTAGCCGCGCTTACATAGAAAACGGCGGTATCGATTTGTGGAGCATCCACCACTGTTACACTGTACATTCCGACGGCCAAACCACTCAAGTCCTCTGTTGTGGTTCCATTTGACCAAACATAGGCAGGTGTTCCGTTGGCGCTAACGGTGAGGTCGATCGATCCGTCCGCGGTACCCAAACAAGTCTCATCGGTCACCGTACCTGAAAGGGTCAGAAGTCCGGGTTCGTTAACGGTGAAAAAAGCAGTACCCGTACACCCGTTCGCGTCGGTAACCGTGGTGTAATAGTTTCCTCCATCCAAGCCGGTAATGCTGTTATTACCGGTGATCGGGCCCGATGGGCCTTGCCACTGGTAGGTGTAAGGTTGAGTCCCACCCGATACCTGGTACGACACCGATCCGTCGCCCGCACCGTAGTTCGTAACGTCCGTCACAACGATCGGATTCACAATGGCAAGTGGATTGGCCGGTTGAGTTATAACGGGCGCAGGTAAGGTTACTGTACAGCCAACGTCATCTGTAATCACAACGGTGTAAAGTCCGGCCGGTATATTGGTCAAGTCTTCGGTGGTAGCACCATTGCTCCAAAGGAATGTGAAAGGCGGCGTAGCTCCGTTTAGATCCATAGTCAGGTCAATCGCTCCCGACGCATCTCCGTAGCAGTCCACAGCTGTCGTCTGGAAGCCGAACATAAAGCCGTTTGTCGGCTGGGTTAAGGTAAACACTTCAATCGCCTTGCACCCATTGTCGTCTGTAACCGTCAAAGAATAGCTTCCGGCCGAGAGGCCGCCAATATTAGCCACCGCGAAGTTGTTGCTCCATTCGTACGTGTAGGGCGATGCACCACCCGATACCGTGGTCGTTATGGCTCCGGTAGACTGACCGAAACAAAGGACGTCGCTTGGGGTTCCGGAAAGCGAAAGCACTGTCGGCTCGGTGATCGTAAAGTTCAGCGTTTGAGATTCGGTGGAAGTGGGAACGGCAGTAACGGTTACGGAATATTGGCCTGCGGCCAGATTCGCAACATCCTCCGTCGTTTCGCCGTGCGACCATTGGAATTGGTACATCGGTACGTCGGGTGGCGTAAAGCCCCCACCTACGGAGATATTTATGGCTCCCGAATTGTCGCCGTTACAATTGACGTCGGTATGTGCGCCGCTCGCCGTCAAAGGCCCTGGCTGTGATACCACGAGGTTCGATAGGAATTGTGAACAGCCATTTCCGTCGACGATGGTCACTGAGTAGGTTCCGGCCGATAAGCCCGATTGATTCTGTGTCGGTGGCAGTCCGTTCGACCATAAATAGGTATAGCCCCCTGATCCGCCCGAAACCGTGAGGTCGATAGCACCATCGGATCCGCCGTTGGATGAGACGTGTGTGATAGACGAATTGCCTGAAATCGCCTGTGGCTCAGTTACCGTGTAGCTTTGAATCACTTGACAACCGGAATTGTCCGAAAGAGTAACGGTATAGGTCCCGGGTCCGACATTGGTCAGTGAACTGGCGAAACTTCCGGTACTCCAATAGTAACTCGGAAAACCGGAGGGTGGATTGTTGGAATCGAAGTAGACGGCAACCGTAGCATCGGCTACGCCGTTACATGTTGTTGAGACGGAATAGGGCCCGGAAGTTCCAAAGGGCGTCGAAAGGTCAATGGGCACCGTAACGCTCGACTCGCATCCGTTGGTGGTTATCACATAGTCGATTTCGTCATTCGACCCGGTCAGAGCGCTTCCCTGAATAATTCCCGAAGGAACCAGTGCTCCGTTCAAATAAATGTCACCATTCAAGGGGGAAAAATAACCGGATTGGGTAAGGTCGAGTGCATCACTAGAGCAAACACTCAATGGATTCACAATGGCCGAGGGTCGGTTGTCGGCTTGAACGGTGAACGACTCGTTTTCACTGTACGAACATCCATTGTCATCAAGATAGGTGTAGGTGATGGTATAGGGCCCCCAAGTACTGATGTTCGACACATCAATGGTGTTTCCTGCTATGGTCGGGTAGGGTGTGGGGTTACCCGTGATCTGCCAGGATTCGGAACCAGAACCGCTTCCTCCCGTCACGGTCGGACTCGTCAAGGTATAGGTGCCCTGTGACTGACAAAAGATGCTCGTTTCAACGTAGCTGAAATTGGGTGGGTTCTCTACTGTTATGGTTACCTGAGCCGGACAGGAATTTAAGTTTTCGGCATAAGTAAGGGTGTGCGGTCCTAGCGACAGACCCGAGGCATCAATGATTTGGGCGCCAGTCGGGCCAGTGATTCCGGGACTTCCGGACCAAGTCCCACCAGCTGGCGTAGTAGGTAAGCTCAAGGTGCTTCCGGAACAAACTGTAGGGGGAAACGGTGTAAACAAGGTGCTTAAATCGGGAGACCAATCTACTGTAATGTCAAATTGATCTGTAACAGTACAACCATTGAATGTATAGGATACGGTAATGGTGTGTGTACCTCCACCAGCGGTCGAAGGAATAAAATTAGAACCGCTTACTCCTGCACTTGCAGACGTGAAAACGTGTAAGTTTTGGTTTTCCGGAAATAGCGAGTTCCATGTAATAGCGTTAAAAAGGGAGTATGGTGTGTTGTCATTATCGCAAAACGGACTCGGGTCTGCTACAGAGTAATCGGCGGTATTTACGACGTTGAAATTAAAGGTGTCTTTAAGGGTACATCCGTTGTCTTGGAAAGTAAAAATGAGGAAGTGCCCGCCCGTAGTTGTTAAAGTGGATGGGGCAATATTTACCGATGAAACCCCAGGCCCTTGAAGTGTTACGGACCCTACACTTTGAATCAATTCGAAAGTTCCATTGTATGAATTAGGTCCGTCAACGACAGGACTTGATACAGAAATAGTAGCGGCGTTTTGACATAGTGGGGTAGCAAATGGCGTCCAGTTGCTAATAGGGTTTTGGTAGGTATTGATCACAACGGGCGGAATATTAATCGTAATGCTTCCATCAGTTGCTGTACCCGTTATGGTGGTGTATGGATAATCATTCACGTTAACTCCTGCCGGATATCCTTGATTGACATTGGATACTGCACCATTTGAGGATGTTGCCACTAAACTTACGGTCCAGCTACCATCTAATTCTACTCCATTCAAATAGATCTCGATCAAGGGATTTGTTTCGGGGCATACCCAATACGGGGCGCTTAGTGTAGTTCCGCCTAAAACCACCTGTGTAGATACATTTACTTGGCTATATCCGATAGTAAAAGTTCCCTCATCGGTACATCCCATTGGTACCGTGGTTACAGTTACTGAGTAGTTCCCTGCTGTAAGGCCGATGATCGGGTTACTTGAGGTTGTCGTAATAGTTCCGGTGTTTGGTGGGCTCTGATAGCTGTATTGATATGTTTGTCCCATTGTCGCACCTGAAACCCCCAAGGCCACACTTCCGTCAGCGCTGGTTTGAGTTGTTGCTGAGCCCGGTGTTGTATTGTTTAAAAACGTGGCGTTTGTGCCTACCGTGGCAGTAAATGGTAGGTCTTCGTCACAACCATTTCCGTCTGTCACGGTAATGGAATAAGGGCCAGGGCATAAGTTGGATAATGTAATGTTTCCACCGGGGGTTATTAAGCTGCCAGGCGTGGGGCCATCCCAGGTTACGGTCATACTGGGTGTTGAACCGGAAACGATGAACGTATAGCTCGCATCACATGTATTAGAACATGTGCCCAAAGCGAAAGCTGTTGCGGTATAAATGATCGGTGGATCAACGAACAGGTCTATGGTCGTTTCTACAGTACAACCATTAACATCTGTAACGGTGAATTCGTAAACACCTGGGGTGAGGCCGATGAATACGTTGTTGATTCCGTTATTCACTGGAGCTCCGCCCGGCATAGTTGTAGCATTTACATAGGGTGCTCGGCCTCCAGAAACACTCAAAGCAACATCGCCAGTTGTTGTACATGTCGGTAGGTTATAGGTAGGAATACTCAAAGTCAAAGGGCTGGAGCAAGTTCCGGAAATGGTAGAAAGCAAGGCTGCGTGATTTACACTATTCGGCATTCCTGGAGTTTGATCTGCTGCGGCACTGCCGACAGAATAGTTGTTCTGGTCAAAATAATCGCCATTGCCTAAGCTATTAGTGAAATACACGGTTTGGCCACCTACGCCTCCGGATACCGTGATAATGGCGTTAGGACTGCTTGCATTGTTTCCCCAGCTGATGGCATGGATCGGAGAAGAACTTCCATTGGCTCGAATCTGAAATGAGTCGTCATCATTTCCCATCTGAATATCACCCCAACTAGCACCCGAAGCCCAACCGCCGGTAGCATAAGTGTTCGGGCCTGTGGAAACCGGTTGCGACGAATGTCCCTCAAATAAAGCAGAAGAAATAGGAATAATCAAAGAACAATTGCCATCGGTCAATGAAAGGTCATCTGCTGGTAATCCCGGTGGCGGATCAGTGTCGTTATAAATTGTAATACTCGTTCCTATAGGTACTTCGCTCCAAAAAGTGTTGTTCGGGTCGAATCGTGCCGCTCCAGTGGTAATTCCATATCCGCTGCCGGATCCAAAGTCGCCATTGTTGTCGTCGAAAATATAACCCCTAAGATCTAATGAGCAGCTGTTATGCTCTGTAACCAAGAACTCAATGAATTGCATGTTTCCTGAGGTTCCCTGAGATACCTCGGTAATCACAATACTCTGACCTATAGTCAGATGTGCAATAGCTAATAGAAAACCTAAAATCCTGTACCTCATAACCTCATCCGCGACTCGTTGAAAATACGAAATTCCAAAGCGAATTCGTTGGGTGCAAAGCTACTGGAATCATGCTACCTGAATGTGAATTAACCGCGATGTTTTGCCTCTAATTCCTCGGCCGACCGCAGCACCTTGTCTTTCAACTGCTGCTTGTACGACATGAGGTTGTTGAAAACTTGTTTGTTTTGAGTGCCCACGATCTGAGCCGCCAGGATCCCGGCGTTCTTGGCGCCGTCCAAGGCAACGGTCGCCACGGGCACGCCTCCGGGCATTTGAAGAATGCTCAACACACTATCCCACCCGTCGATGCTGTTCCGCGATTTCACCGGTACCCCGATCACGGGTAGTGGACTCAAACTCGCCACCATTCCGGGCAAATGGGCTGCTCCGCCCGCTCCGGCGATGATGGCCACAATGCCGCGTTCGTGCGCCGTTTTCGCGAAGTCGTACATGCGCTCCGGCGTGCGGTGCGCGCTCACGATCCCAATCTCGAATTCCACGCCCAATTCCTTCAAAATATCCGCGGCGTCTTGCATGACCGGCAAGTCGCTCTGCGATCCCATGATGATGGCTACTTTCATGTGTGTCTATTTACTTTTCAAAGCTACAGATTTTGAATCCACCGCGCGAACAACACGTCGTGCACCCGGTAATTTTCACGATCCCGCACAACGATCTCCTGCTCCAGCAGCTTCTTTAACGCGGTCTGAACCGAGGCCTGCGAGCCCAACCCGTTCTCGCGCAAGAAACTCGATTCGTACACCGATCTTACTCCGCCCGACAGCGCAATGGCCTTCAGCAAGTTCCACTGATTGTCCGTCAACAGGCGCACCACTTGCTGAAAAACGGACTTTTCCTGATCCAGTATTTCCCGCTGAATTTGATTTACCGCCTCAACGGCGGGATGTACCCCTGCGCCGTATAATTTGTTACACTGTAACTGTACGGCGTACGTCTGGCCCTGGGCCCAATCGTAGATGGCCATAGCTACAGCATCAGCCACAGCTACAGAGCCTTTGGCGAATTGGGCAGATATAAAGCGGGTATATACTTCACGTTCTATGGGTTCCAGGGAAATGTTTTGGGTAGATCGGTAAAAGGGTCTGTTCTTTTCGAGGAACATGCTCTCGAGTACCCCGCGGTGACTGCCGCAGTAGATGAAACGGATGTTCGGATAACTCTGGGCCCGGGAGCGAAACCAGGCCTCGCCGTCGAGATCTTCGTATTCCGATACGCGCTGAAACTCGTCGAGGGCGATCACGATCTTTTTATCCAAGGAAGTCAAGTAGTCTCCGAGAGTCTCTAAAGTGGAGCGGACAGGCACATCGGGCCGTAGGCCCATAGAAACTTTGGGCTGCCCCGTTTGGGCATTGAAGCTGATCTGCGCCCCGATGCGGCTCAACAGCTTTACCAGACCTGGCGATAGGCCGCCGCCGACCGATCCGAAGGTGCGAAGGATGCTGTCGGCAATGACGTTCAGGGCACCCGCGCCCGAACGCGTCATCAAGAGGTCGATGTATAGGGTCTCCCAACCCGTTTGCTCGAGCAATTCGAAGAATCGCTGCAGTAAGGCTGTTTTTCCGAGCCGGCGCCAGCCGAACAGTAATACGTTTCGCTCGTTGATGAGGTGATCGTGCAGGGTTTCGATCTCGCTCTCGCGATCGCAGAAATACGCCTGCCCACGATACCCCGATACCGGAAATGGATTGTTCGATTCGTTCATTATGCTAAATGCATAACGCAATTTACATAATTAATGTGAGATCACCTGGATAGCGCCTTTAACTTCTTCGGCTTTTTTGCGTGCATCGGCCATTTCGGGGGCTATCACGGTCACGTGGCCCATTTTGCGGAACGGACGCATATCCTTTTTGCCGTAAATATGTGGGTACGCGCCCTCCATGTGCAGCACATCGCCAATGCCTTCGTAACGCACCGGGCCATTGTGTCCTTCCGCACCTACGAGGTTCACCATCACGGCCGGAGCCTTGAGTTCGGTGCTGCCCAAAGGCAGGTTCAAGATGCCGCGAATATGCTGCTCAAATTGCGAGGTATACGCTCCTTCAATGGTCCAGTGTCCACTGTTGTGGGGACGCGGTGCTACTTCATTCACCAAAATATCCCCTTCCTTAGTCAGGAACAACTCCACGGCGAGCAAGCCGCAAATACCGAGTTCGGACGCCGTGCGTTGGGCCAGGGCGCGGGCCTTTTCCGCTACCTCATCAAAAACACGCGCAGGCGCCAACACGTATTCGACTTGGTTGGCCGTCGGGTGGAATTCCATTTCAACGACAGGATAACTCTTGACCTCGCCGCTCGGATTTCGAGCGACCACCACGGCCAATTCCATCTCAAAGGGAACCATCTCCTCAAGCAATCCGGGACCATCACCGATGTTCGCAAGGTCTGCATCAGTCCGTAGGACGCTCACCCCAAATCCGTCGTAGCCGCCGGTGCGACTCTTCCAAACACAGGGCAAATTCCAGCGACCGCTTCGAATAGCGCTCAACGCCTCCTCGCGGGTATTCACGAGCTCAAAGGGCGCGGTCGGTATCCCCTTTTCGCTGTAAAAATCTTTCTGCGTGCCCTTGTCCTGAATGATCGCCAGCACTTCGGGATCGGGGTGTACCGGAGTGCCCGAGGCTTTGATCTTGCGGAGGGCTTCGGTACTCACGTGTTCGATCTCGATCGTGAGCACATCCACGTTTTTGGCGAACTCGAGCACCCGCGCTTCGTCCTTGAGGTCACCCACTTCGAATTCATTGCTTCCAATACGGCACGGCGCTTCGGGCGAGGGATCCATCACCTTCGTGCGCAAGTCATATTTGCGCGTTTCGGTGAGCATCATTTTGCCGAGTTGACCGCCGCCGAGGACGCCAAGGGTGAACGAAGTGGAGAAAAGGTCTTTCATACCGCAGAATTTGAGGCAAAGATAGGCCGAAACATTTCGTATTTTCGCAAAAATCCGAGCCCAACATGGAATCCATCGAATTACACGGCAAGCATTTTCGGCCATTCATCACCGCCGAAGAGATCGAAACAGAGGTCAAGCGAGTGGCCGAAGAGTTGTATTCCGCCTACGGCGAGAAGGTGCCCTTATTCGTTGGTGTCCTCAATGGTGCCTTCATGTTCATGGCCGACCTACTCAGGCATTACCCGGGTAAATGCGACGTGAGCTTCGTGAAGGTGCGCTCGTATGTTGGAATGGAAAGCACCGGAAAGGTGACTGAGGTGATCGGGCTTAGCGATCGCGTGAAGGACCGCCCGGTGGTGCTTATCGAAGACATCGTCGATACGGGAAACACCATGGTGGCCTTGCACAACATATTTGAAGGTCACGACCCGGAGTCCTTAAAGGTCGCCACGCTGTTTTACAAGCCGGAAGCGTACAAACAAGATATTCCGGTCAATTTCATCGGCCGCGAGATAGGAAATGAATTCATCGTGGGGTACGGATTGGATTACGACGGACTTGGTCGTCACTTGCCGCACGTTTATGTAATTGAGGAATAAAGCGATAGACATGCTGAATATAGTACTGTTTGGTCCTCCCGGGGCCGGAAAAGGAACCCAATCACAGAACTTGATCGACAAATACGGACTGGTGCATTTGAGCACCGGCGATATTTTGCGCGGAGAGATCAAGGCCGGAACGGAACTCGGAATGGAGGCCAAGAAACTGATGGATCGCGGCGAGCTTGTGCTCGATGAAGTGGTGATCGGTATGATCAGCCATCGGATCGAGGAGCACAAGCACGGGGCCGGATTCATTTTCGATGGATTCCCGCGTACGCAGGCTCAAGCCAAAGCGCTCGATGTGCTGCTCGAACTTAAAGGCACTGAGATCACCTGCATGCTGGCCCTCGCTGTGCCGGATCAGGAATTGATCGATCGATTGCTCGAACGCGGAAAAACCAGCGGACGAGCCGACGACCAAAACCAAGAGATCATCGGAAACCGCATCTCGGTCTACAACCGCGATACGGCACCCGTAAAAGAATACTACGCCGCTCAAGGAAAGCTCCACGATGTGGACGGACTAGGCAGTATCGAAGAGATCACCGATCGCCTGGCCGAAGCCATTGAGCAGGCGACCGAAGCTTAAGCATGGCCGATTCTAATTTTGTCGATTACGTCAAAATCTTCTTCGCTTCCGGTAAAGGAGGCGCGGGAAGTCATCACTTGCTTCGTACCCGAACCAACGCCAAAGGCGGACCGGATGGGGGCGATGGCGGGCGTGGAGGTCACGTGATCCTGCACGGAAACGCCCAGCATTGGACCTTGTTGCCGCTGAAGTACCGAAAACACATCAAAGCCGAACACGGCAAACCGGGGGGTAAGAGTACCTCTACGGGAGCCGATGGCAAGGATCAGGTCGTGGACGTTCCACTGGGCGTGATCGCCAAAGATCCCGACACGGGCGAAGTGCTTTTCGAGGTGACCGAAGATGGCGAGGAAGTAATCTTGCTCCCGGGCGGAAAAGGAGGGCTCGGCAACTGGCATTTCAAGAGCTCCACCTTTCAAACTCCACGGTTTTCTCAGCCGGGTGAAGATGGTCAAGAGGCTTGGGTGGTGCTCGAACTCAAAGTACTGGCCGATGTAGGACTCGTCGGCTTCCCCAATGCGGGTAAATCGACCCTGCTTTCGGTGCTCAGCGCCGCAAAACCCAAGATCGCGAATTACGCCTTCACGACCTTGGTGCCCAACCTGGGGATCGTACCGTATCGCGATCACCGCAGCTTCATCATGGCTGATATTCCCGGAATCATCGAAGGGGCGAGTGAAGGTAAAGGACTCGGACATCGATTCCTGCGCCACATCGAGCGGAATTCTACCTTGCTGTTTCTGGTACCGGCCGATGCCGATGACATTGCCAACGAGTACAGTATCCTGCTCGAGGAATTAAGGAAATACAATCCCGAGTTGCTCGACAAAAACCGAATCTTGGCCATTTCCAAGAACGATATGCTCGACGATGAGCTACGGGCCGAAATACGAAAAACGCTTCCGACCGACATTCCACACCTGTTCATATCGTCCGTAGCGCAGCAGGGGCTCGATCAGCTCAAGGACATGATCTGGGAGCGACTTCACGCCAACGATCATGCTGAATAAGCTCATTGAATACGACTGGCAGCTCACCTTGTGGCTGAATAATCTGGGAACCGAACGGTGGGATGGCTTTTGGTTGTGGATCACCGAAGCATCGCACTGGTACTGGATGTACGCCGTAATCATCGCACTCTATTTTGTGCTCGACCGCCTGTGGGGTTTTGCGGCCCTGGCCGCCACGCTCATCACCTTCGGATTGGCCGATTGGCTCAGCGTCAACGCCTTCAAGATCGTCTTCGAACGACTGCGCCCCTGCCATCAGGAAGGTGTTATGGAATTCATCCGCCTCGTGCCCGAAGGCTGCGGCGGCGAATTCGGATTCGTGAGTTCCCACGCCGCCAACACCTTCGCCCTCGCGTATTTCTTCATCCGCTATTTCACGCGCTACTGGAAATACAGCGAAGCCCTCTTCGCTTCGTGGTGCGTACTCTCCGCGTACAGCCGGGTGTATCTGGGCGTCCATTATTTGGGCGACATCGTCGGGGGAGCTATCTTGGGTACCGTAATCGGGTGGCTTGTTTTTTCGGCCTACGGCCTGATGGAGAAACGTTACCGCCCACTCTAAATCGTACTTGCCTTGCAACTCTACTTGGCTATTTTCATCGGGGGAGGACTCGGATCATTGGCGCGTTTCGCCACCGGAAAAGCCGCCGTTTCCCTCATGCCCAGGGCTTATTTCCCAGTCGGAACCTTCGCGGCCAATATGCTCAGTATCGTCGTTTTTGCATTGGTCTTCAACTGGCTTCAACGCCAACAATTGACCCTCAGTGCCGAAACCTGGCGGGCCGCACTCTTGGTCGGGTTCTGCGGCGGATTCTCCACCTTCTCCACCTTCAGTTTCGAAACTTTCGAGCTCTTTAAAATGGGCCATACCGGTTGGGCCATCGCCAATGTGGTGGTGAGTGCGTTGGTCGGGGTAGGGGTGTTTGCGTTGTTGCTTAAAGCAAATATTTAATAAATTCATTCAGCCTTCGGCTGAGTGAATTTGGCTATCGCCAAGTCAATTCCTAACGGAGTTGATAGCCATTGACTCGCGCGCAGCGCGAATTTACTTCCGCAAAGCCGAAATTAGTTGCTCCGTATCAGGTTCGCCTTCGGCGAATCAGGTTTCTCTTCGCGAAATCAGAAAAAGCCCATTCTCCAAATCAGGCCCGGTTATTAAGAAGGAGGTAAACTGATCTCGCGCAGCGAGACCTGATTCAAAGAAACTGATCAAGCTTGATTTGACCTGACTTTCAGTTAGACCTGATCCGCTGGACTTGATCAAACTTGTCTTGGCCTAGGCTTATCCTTATTACTTTTGGGCTAACCTTTTAAAGGATCAGGTCTTTTTTATGGGGAGTAGCAGGATCAGGCGAATACTTTTTGGAGTCTATAGAGGAACAGTTTCGTATC